>CALMIW010000284.1 GCA_937864275.1 uncultured Dehalococcoidia bacterium | reverse complement strand
CCTGGTCGCCGCGGATGAGCTGACGTGTCCAACGGTCTCAACGACATCAACTGGACCTTGCGCAAGGCGCCACGGATCGCCTGGTTTCTTGCTTCCCAGTCCGTGCTGCGCAAGCTCGACCAGAAACTTGCGCGCCAGGCCCGGGAACTCGAGCTGGCCGATTTCGTCGAGTGCCAGGCCGCGCCCGGCGACGTCGACGCCGTGCGGCAGGCGATGGACGCGTCCTCGCGGCGGCGGCGCTGGCTGATGAGCAGGGGGCCGGAGAAGGGCGCCGTGGTCACCGCCGCGATGCGCGACCCGGGGATCCGCCACGTGCTCGAGATCGGCACGTACTGCGGCTACTCCGCGCTGCTCGTCGCGCGCCACCTGCCGCCACGGGGAGGGCGCCTGGTCACGCTCGAGATCAGCCGCCGCAACGCCGGCGTCGCGCGGCGAGTGATTGCGCAGGCGGGCCTCGCCGCGGTGGCGGAGGTTCGCAACGAGGTACTGGATCGGGCCATGGGTTCGTTCGCGGCACCCTTCGACCTCGTGCTGCTGGATCACTGGAAGGACGAGTACCTGCCCGATCTGAAGCGGCTCGAAGCCGCGAGGCTGGTTCGTCCCGGCACCGTAGTGATCGCGGACAACGTCGGCTTCTTCCGTGTCCCCGACTATCTCGAGTACGTCCGGAACGGTGGCCGCTACCAGAGCCGCTACGTACCGGGCTCGGTCGAGTACCACCCGCAGCTGCCGGACGGCGTCGAGATCTCGACGTTCAAGGGCTGACCGCCCACCCACGATGCCCGCGACCACGTCGCCCGAATCGCCGACTTCCGGCCGCTTCCCTGGCCGGGTGGCGATCGTCACTGGCGGATCCAGCGGCATCGGCCTCGCGACCGCACGGCTGTTCGTCGCCGAGGGTGCGGGCGTGACCATCACTGGCCGGCGCGCCGCGGCGCTGCAGGCTGCGGCGGCGGCCCTGGGTGCCGACTGCCTGGCCATCGATGGCGACGCCGGCGAAGAGGATCACGCGCGCGCCGCCGTCGAGGCGACGAAACGGCGCTTCGGACGGGTCGACATCCTGGTCAACAACGTCGCGCACGTGCCTCCGCCATCGCCCCTGCTGGACTTGGCGCTCGATGAGCTGGATGCCGCATACCGACTGAACCTGCGCGCGCCACTGCTCTGGACGCGGCTCGCAGTCGCCCTGATGGGCGAGCGAGGTGGCGCAGTGGTCAACGTCGCGACACTCGGTGGCATGAGCCTGCACCCCGGGATGGGGGCCTACGGCGCGACCAAGGCGGGCCTGATCCACCTGACGCGCTATCTCGCCGCAGAGTGCGGCCCGCGCGTCCGCGTGAATGCCGTGGCGCCGGGCTTGGTCAGGACCGAGCAGTCTCGCGGAGCCTGGGAGGGCAAGGAGGCGCGCATCGGCTCAGCCCTTCCCTCTGGACGGATCGGCGAAGCCGAGGACGTCGCCGCCGCGATTGCCTTCCTCGCAGACCCGATCAATGGCTGGATCACCGGCGAGACGCTGGTGGTGGACGGCGGGGCACTGGTACAGCTCGGGCGCGCTCGCGAGCGACGCTGATGCGCCGCATCAATCGATTCACGGGCAGCCGTGCCGCACCCCACTTGTCAAGCCCGTTGACAGCGGCATAGACTCGATCGCACACGATGATTGTCAGGTTGCCTGACAGTCTCTCAAGAGGGGGTCACAATTTGAACGCCAAGTATCCGCCGCGGCTCGGCCGCGGCATCGCCCGGGTTCTGGTTTCCGCCGCCGTCGCCGCAGCGATCTCGCCCACGGGCGCAATCGCGCAGGATGCCTCCCCGGGCGACCTGGTGGAGGTCACCGTCACCGCGCAGAAGCGCGCGCAGAGCCTCCAGGACGTGCCGATCTCGATGGCGGTCATCGACGGCCAGGAACTTGCGGACCGCTCCATCAAGGGCTTCGAGGACTTCAGCACCCTCGTACCGAACTTCAACGTCGTGCGCACGCCCGGTGCGCAGGCGATCTTCATGCGCGGCATCGGTTCCGGCCCGGGCAGCCCATCGCTCGACCAATCCGTGGTGATGTTCGTCGATGGCATCTATGGCGGCCGCGCGCGGCAGTTCATGAGTCCTTTCCTCGATGTGCAGCGCATCGAAGTACTTCGCGGCCCGCAGGGCGCGCTGGTCGGCAAGAACACCAGCGCCGGGGCGATCAACATCGTCTCTGCCAAGCCCACCGACGCGCTCGAGGCCAGGTTCGGTGCCGAGTACGACGTCGAACTCGAGGGACCGACGCTGGACGGCGTGGTCTCTGGCCCGGTCACCGAGAACTTCGGGCTGCGCCTCGCCGCCCGCTACCAGGACGTGGATGGCTACGTCCAGAACTCCCTGACCCGGCGTGACGAGCCGCTTCGCAACGAGAAGGCAGGCCGGCTCACCGCGGTCTACGAACTCGGGAACTTCACGATCACCGGCAAGGCCGAGATCGCCAAGCTGCGCCTCGACGGCAACCCGATCCAGGTTACGTCCAGTCGCATCGGTCGGTTCCTGGACTACAACAAGGAGACGTTCAGCGTCCTTGGAGCGGACTTCGACACCAACGAGTCCAGGACCGGTGTTCTGACCATCGACTGGCAGCTCGGCGACTACACGCTGACGTCGATCACCGGGTACTCCAAGTACGAAACGCGCGAGGGTGTCGACGCCGACTTCTTCGAGCGCGACCTCGCCTACTCGCGGTTCGACGAGGATTTCTCGCAGACTTCGCAGGAACTGCGTCTGCTGTCGCCGACCGGCAGGGGATTCGAGTACGTCGCCGGCGTGTACTGGCACCACAATGACCTGCTGGAACTGCGGACGACCGCGACGACCTTTGCCCCGGCCGGCAATACCATTCGATACTTCGACCAGGGTTCGTCGACCATCTCCGCCTACGCCCAGGCGACCTGGAACGTATCCCCGCAGATCGCCGCCGTTCTCGGCATCCGGTACACGGACGAAGAGAAGGACGCCAGCTACGTCCGCATCGGTGGCCCGAACTCCACCACCACTGGAGCCGGCACCGTGCAGGCGAACTTCGCCGACACGATCAGCGAGGGCGAGGTGGACCCTGCCGTGAGCCTGCAGTGGCGACCCAACGACGATCGAATGATCTACGCCAGCTACGGCCAGGGCTCGAAGAGCGGCGGATTCCAGGGCGCGATCTCCAACGCCACACCGGCGGCCTTCGAGTTCGAGCCGGAGACGTCCGACTCGATCGAGATCGGCTACAAGCAGAGCTACGGCGGGAAGGGCTATCTCGACGTCGTCGCGTTCCGCACCAAGTACAAGGACCTGCAGACCTCGACGGCGCTGCCAACCACGGCTTCGGGTTCAACCTTCGCGTTCTTCACCGGCAACGCCGGCGAGGCGACCGCGAAGGGCGTGGAGTCGAACTGGGCGTATCGCTTCAGCGAGCACATCAAGGTCAACGGCGCGCTGGCGTACATGGATGCGAACTACGGGCGGTACGTCGATGGGCCCTGCATCACCGGCCAGGCACCGACCAACCCCGCCCGTGGCACCTGCGACAACTCCAACATTCCCCTGCCGTTCTCCTCGAAGTGGAGCGGCAACGTCACCGCGACATGGATGGCGGGTCTCGGCGCCTCGATGAAGCTGGACGTCAGCCTGACCGCGAATTTCCGCAGCAGCTTCCGCGCCGAGTTCGCGAACGACCCGCTGTTCGTCCAGGGCGGATTCACGAAGTACGATGCGCGGATCGGGCTCGGAATCGGCGAGTCCTGGGAGTTCGCGCTTCTCGGGCGCAACCTGACCGACAAGAAGTCCTTCTCGTTCGCGACCGCGGCGGCGCTCGCGAACAACCCGGTGCTCGGGATCAGCCCCGATGCACGCCTGCACGTCATCGATCCGCCGCGCACCGTCGCGCTACAGGCCCGCTACAAGTTCAGATAGTGCGTTCCTTCCCGCCGGCCGCGAGGCCGGCGGGCATGGCAGGACGTCGCGCCCGCGGCCCCGCGGCGGCCTACTTGTTTGCCTTGAATAATGTCAGTCCGAGGACCAGCAGGATCACGGCGAAACCGAACGCGACCCAGAACAGCACCTGCGCGATGCCCATCGCGGCACCCGCCAGGCCGCTGAACCCCAGCGCACCCGCGATCAGTCCGATCACGGCGAAGATGATGGCCCACTTGATCATGATGACCTCCTGATGACTTCCAGCGTCTGCGAGGCGACGCCGATGCCCTCACGCTTCAGCGCCTCGAGCACCTCGCGGCTCATGGCGTCCTTGACCTCGCGGATACCATGGTCTCGGACCACGAACCGCACCGTCAGTTCGATCCAGTTGTCCGTCAACCGGCAATAGACGCGCGGTGCGATCTCGGCGCGCTTCATGAAGTAGCGCCGCTGCATCTCGACGATCGCCGCTTCGCTCAGTTCCGCGATCGGCACGGTGTGCCGGTTCGCCGCCCGGAGCAGGATCGCTTCGGCGCGGCCGCAGTCCCCCTCGTAGGAGACCGGCAGGACCAGTTCCTCCCACAGGTAGGGGAAGTCGCGCGTGTAGTTGTAGACCGGCTCGTCGAAGATCTTGGCGTTCGTCACGGTCACGACACGGCCCGTGTACTCGCGGCTCCGCACCCACATCGGCGGTTCCGCGCCTTGTACGGGGGGGCGGCTGCCCCA
>CALMIW010000283.1 GCA_937864275.1 uncultured Dehalococcoidia bacterium | reverse complement strand
GAAGAAGCCCATCATCACCTTGGGCAACAAGTGGGCAACACTGCAGTCGGAGAAATTCATCAGCGCGAGCCACCCGCTTTATGTGCTGCTGAGCCCTGATGGTCGGTTGCTGACCGACCCGGTGGGTTATACTCCGGACAAAGGCGAATACACCGAATTCCTTCGGCGTGGATTGGATGCCATGAAGGTGCTCGGCGAGCAACAGGCCAGCTTGTAGGCGCACGATCCGCGATCTGTGCCATCTTTGACGGGATGACCACCGATCGCGTCCGTTCGCATTTCACCGAAGCAGCCGATGTGCTGCAGCGCTTCGTCGATGCAGCGGAATCCCTCGTAGGCCTTGGCGAAGACGACTACCTCGAATTACTTAGGCGAGCAGCTGACCGCGGCGTCGCTGGTGGCCGCATTTACGACAGTCTGATCGCTGAAGCAGCGCGGATCGGCGAGGCGGAGGTCTTCCTCACGTTCAACACCCGCCACTTCGTCGGCATTACCTCCGGCATCGAAGTGCGCGAGCCCGAATCTCGCTGACCCAATCCACCCCGTTAGCCCCCAACCCGTCCCTCCGGTAGGATTCCCTCACTTGGGCTTACCGCGCCTTAACACGCGCGACAGAGCCCCCCAAACTCACGCCGGGACTCGAAACCAATGACCTCGATACCGCAGAACGACCCGAAGGCCCCTAAGGGCACCCGCTTCCGCGCCAGCTGGGGCGGGCTCGTCATTCCCGTCGCCATTATCGGTGCGATCTCCGCAGCCGAGACAGCCCGGACCACCGACGCCTCGCGCGAGGTCTTCTTCAACATCTCCACGCCGTGGCTCATGTACTTCGTCTTCGCCCTGGCGATGGCGATCATCATCGGCGCGTTCGTGCAGCGGGCGCGCATCTGGCGGCTCGGTAAGCCCCACGCGGTGAACCGCAGCCTCGGCGCCCGCCTCACCCAGGCACTTACGATGGGCGCCGGCACCAGCCGCGTGAAGAACGACAAGTTCGCCGGCATCATGCACGGCTGCATCTACTCCAGCTTCCTCGTCCTCACCATCGTCACGGCCCTCCTCGCCATCGACGACTACCTCCCCATCATCTTCGGTTCCGATGCCGAACACGCCTTCCTCAAGGGCGGCGTCTACCTCGGCTATTCGCTCGTGGGCGATGTTTCGGGCGTGGTCGGCCTCATCGGTGGGGGAAGGGCGGTCTACCGCCGCTACGTCGCACCGCCCAGCAAGCTCACGTGGGACAAGCGCTCCACCGAGGATGCGATCATCGTCGGCCTCCTCGGCTTCGTCCTCTTCACGGGTATCCTCGTGGAGGGCCTTCGCCTCGGCGGCGCCGAGATCCCGGGCGGCAACGAAGACTGGTCCAAGTGGTCGCCCGCCGGTTACGTCATCGCCAAGGTCCTGGACGGCATCGGCGTCGGCCCCGAGCGGCTCCTCGATACGCACGTCTGGTGGTGGTGGTTCCACGTCGTCGCCGCCTTCGGCCTGCTCACGCTCATGGCCGTGACGAAGTTCCGGCACATCGTCTTCGCCCCGGTGAACGCCTTCTTCAAGCGTCCTTCGACTCCCCTCTATCTCGCCCCCATGGGCGATATCGAAGCCCTCATCGAATCCGGCGCCGGCCTCGGCGCGGGCAAGCTCGAGGACTTCACCTGGCAGCAGCTGTTCGATGCCGACACCTGCGTCCGCTGCGGCCGCTGCACCGAGGTCTGCCCGGCCTATGCCGCCGGCCAGCCGCTCTCGCCGATGGCCCTCATCCAGGACATCAAGACCTACATGAACCACGCCGGCCCGCTCCTCATCGCAGGGAAGGACCCCGCGGAGAAGCTCGAACAGCCCCTCGTCGGCGGCTACATCAAGGACGAGACGCTCTGGGCATGCCGCACGTGCGGCGCCTGCGTGCAGGAGTGCCCCGTGCTCATCGAGCACGTCCCGAGCATCGTCGACATGCGCCGCTACCTGGTGATGGAGCAGGCCCGCGTGCCGGCAACCGCCCAGGCAGCCCTCCAGAACATCGAGCAGCGGGGCCATCCCTGGCGCGGCACCCAGTTCACCCGGACCACCTGGATCGAACAACTCCAGGAAAAGGGCCTCGACGTCCCGATGTACGACGGCTCGCAGGACTACCTGTACTGGGTTGGCTGCTCGGGCGCCCTGGTCGAACGCAACGTCCCGATCACCCAGTCGGTCGTGAAGCTGCTGATGGAATCAGGGACCAGCTTCGGCGTCCTCGGGCAGGGCGAAACCTGCAACGGCGATCCCGCCCGGCGCATGGGCAACGAGTTCCTCTACGCCACGCTCGCGCAGACGAATGCCGAAGCGATGAACGAGCTGGGGGTCAAGCGCGTCATCACGTCGTGCCCGCACTGCTTCAACACTTTCAAGAACGAGTACCCCGACTTCGGCGGACAGTACGAGGTCACGCACCACGCCGATTTCCTCCAGTTCCTGCTTGCCAAGGGCGACCTCAAGCCCAAGGAGCAGAACAACGCCACGATCACCTTCCACGACAGCTGCTACATCGGCCGGGGCAACGGCATCTACGACTCGCCACGCCAGGTGCTGGAAGCCATCCCCGGCGCGAACCTCGTAGAGATGCCCCGCAACCGCGAGAAGGGCATGTGCTGCGGCGCCGGCGGCGGCAACATGTGGCAGGAAGAGGAAGGCACCCGAGTCAACCACCTGCGCGCCGCCGAGGCGGTGAACACGGGCGCCAGCATCGTCGCAACAGCCTGCCCCTTCTGCATCCAGATGTTCGACGACGGCATTCCCGCCGTTCAGCCGGACGAGGAGAAGCGGACGATCAAGGCCTACGACATCGCCGAACTCCTGGAAGTCAGCGTGAAGCCGGCAGCCATGGCGATGGTGGACGGTGCGGTCGAAGTACCGCCCGGGGTCAGCTAAGCGGCCAGTTGGTCAATCGTCCGAAGGCCCGCATCGCTGCGGGCCTTCGCCGTTCGCGGGCTCCTGGTGCTGCTCACGTCGTACGGGAATACGTACGCTAGCCGTATGAAGTCGATCCCGGTTACACGCGCGCGCAAAGACCTGTACCGCCTGCTCGACGAGGTGACGGAGGAGTGCGAGCCGGCAGATCACCGGCCCCCGTTCCAGCGCGGTGCTGGTCTCGGAGTCTGATTGGCGCGCCATCCAGGAAACGCTCTACCTCCTTTCGATTCCGGGCATGCGGGAGGCGATCAAGGAAGGCATGGAGACGCCCTTCGAGGATTGCGTCACTGAACTCAGCTGATGAGCGAGTGGACGGTCGTTTACGCCCGTCGGGCTGAGAAGGACTGGGAGAAGGTCAAGCGGTCCAACCTTCGCGAGCGGGTTCTCGAACTCCTCGCAATCCTTCGCGTCGATCCCTCTGCGACTCCGCCGTCGTTCGAGGCACTCGTGGGCGAACTCGCCGGGGCCTACTCGCGCCGAATCAACTTCCAGCACCGGCTCGTCTACGAGGTCTCGGTCTCACGCCGGATGGTGAAGGTCCTCAGCATGTGGAGCCAGTACGAGTAGCCGCCGCCCTACTCCATCCGCGCCCGCCGGGCCCGCACGTCCTCCAGCGTTTCTCCCAGCGCCCGTTCGAGTTGGGCCACGTGCTCGCGGTCGTGGCGCACCCAGGCGCCAATCAGGTGCTCGAGGGTGAACTCGCGCCCATCGCGGAAGCCGGTCCGCTCCAGGTCGCCGGGGCGCACCAGGCGCAGGATGCCCAGGCTGGCCTGGCGCTGCAGGGCGAAATCGGCCAGCAGCCACTCCTTGCGGTCGCGCAGCCGGTTCCGCCGCGGCTCCCAGTCGTCGCCTTCGATGAAGTGCAGCGCCGGCGAATCCTCCGCGAGGATCCGCGTGACCGCCGCGCGCATGCAGAGCACTTCGTCATCGCGGAAGTGCGCGAGGATCGTCCGCGCGCTCCACTCCCCG
>CALMIW010000282.1 GCA_937864275.1 uncultured Dehalococcoidia bacterium | reverse complement strand
CCCCGACGCGCCCGTAAGAGTCTCGACGGCGCCGGGTCTTACCCCCAGAAACCCTGTGGGAGCAGAACAATGCACGCAATCCGAAAGACCCTAGTAGCAGCGGCCGCAGCCGTTTCCGCCCTCTCCATGCTCGGTGGCGCCGCCCTGGCCGATGGGGGCCAGGCACAAGCCGCCGACGAAGGCATCAACCTCGTCCAGAACGGGAACTTCCTCGGCGGCACCGGGCCCTGGACCCCCGGAGAAGACACCGTCCTGGTCCTGAAGAGCAGCACCGGCGAGGTCATCAACACCGCGCCCCGCATCTTCCAGACGACCGCGATGGCGACGCAGTGCGTCCCCTTCGAACTCGGCGCCTCCCCGAAGTTCTTCGGGACCATCATGGTTCCCGAGGGCCAGGTCCGCACGGGCAGCGCCCACTTCCGCCTCACCTTTTTCGAGGACAGCGACTGCGCCGACTTCAACGGCTCCGTCGCCCTCAATTCCGTCACCGAGACGGGCCAGACGCAGCAGTTCCAGTACCAGCCGGACGCCTGGATGGCCGGCGACGCCCGTTCCGTCCTCATCCAGCTCGTCGTGGTCAAGAACCAGAGCCTCCTGAAGCACCGGGACGACCCGTTCGCCGCGCGCTTCGATAGCGTCGCGCTCGTCGTCCCGTCGCCGGCCCAGGACCCGGCGCCGCAGCCAGGTGGCCCGATCGCCTGCGAAGTCGGGACTGACGGATGCCCCGGCGGGGATGAAGACGAAAATCCCCAGATCGTCTGCCCGGTGCTGTCCGGCTGCGACGACGACGAAACGCCCCACGACGACCAGCCGGTGATCGAGCCCCCGGTCATCGAACCGCCCGCCGGGCCGGCCGCCGACGACGGCGCAAAGCAGCCCGCACCGGGTGGCGATGCACCGGCAGCGCCCGGCAACGACGCCCCGGCCGCCCCTGGCGCAGCCTCGGACGATGACGCCGCCGAGACTCCGACCGGCGAACCCGGCGAACCCGGCGGGAACGGCGACGGCGACAGCACCGGCAGTGGGCAGCCCGGAACCAGCACTGGCGGCAACGGCCAGGACGGCTCCGGAACCACCGGCGGCCCCACCACGGGCGACAAGCCCGGCACCACCAGCAGCCCGAACCAGGGCGGCACCCCAGGCGGGCCTTCCGCGAAGCCGGCCACCAACACTGGCTCACCAGAGCAGACGCCCCTCGCCCCGGCCACCGGCTCCGACGCCGCGGCCGAAAGCAGCAGCGGCGGCGCCACCCCGCTGCTCTTCGGAGCCGCCGGCGGCGCAATGGCCCTCGCGAGCCTCGTCTTCACCATCATCCTTCGCCGGCGCAGGGACAGCCGCGACTAACCGTCCCTCACGCTCAACCACCCGAATGGCCCGTCTCCTGAGACGGGCCATTCTGCGTCCACACCCGGCGAGGACACGCGCGCCGGTGGCGCTCGCCGGCGCAGACCTCCCGGAGCACACCAAAAAGGGGCCGCCTCCCTCGCGGGAAGCGGCCCCTCTGTAGTCGTCGAACGGAAGTGGCTCAGACCTCGCGGAATTCGCCTTCGACCGTGCCCTCTTCGGCAGCGCCCGCGCCGCCCGGAGCACCGTCCGCGAACCCGTCAGGGCCTGGCTCGCCCGCGCCGGCGGCGCCGTAAACGGCCTCGCCGATCTTCGAAAGCGAGCTGCTGAGCGCGTCGACCGTGGTCCGCATGCGGTCCGCGTCGTCCGCTTCGACAGCGGCCTTCACGTCCGCGATCCGGGCCTCGACGTCGGTCTTCAGCTCCGCCGGGATCTTGTCGGCGTTGTCGCGCAGCGTCTTCTCGGCCTGGTAGGCCATCGAATCCGCCGTGTTCTTCAACTCGATCGCGTCTCGCTTCTTGCGGTCTTCGTCGGCGAAGAGCTCGGCCTCGCGCTGCATCTTGTCGATCTCGTCCTTCGTAAGACCGCCCGAAGACTGGATCGTGATCTTCTGCTCGCGCCCGCTCCCCTTATCCCGCGCGGTGACGTTCACGATGCCGTTCGCATCGATATCGAACGTCACTTCGATCTGGGGGATGCCGCGTGGCGCAGGGAGGATGCCGTCGAGGATGAACCGCCCCAGCGACTTGTTGTCGCCCGACATCGGACGCTCCCCCTGGAGGACGTGGATTTCCACGCTCGGCTGGTTGTCTGCCGCGGTGCTGAAGGTCTGGCTCTTCGCCGTCGGGATAGTCGTGTTCCGCTGGATGATCGGCGTCATCACGCCGCCCAGCGTCTCGATCCCGAGCGTCAGCGGGGTGACGTCGAGGAGGAGGACGTCCTTCACCTCGCCCTTGAGCACGCCCGCCTGCACCGCCGCGCCAATCGCGACCACTTCATCCGGGTTCACGCCCTTGTGGGGCTCCTTGCCGAAGTAGTCAGCCACGATCTTCTGCACGGCCGGCATCCGCGTCTGGCCGCCGACCAGGACGATCTCGTCGATGTCGCCCGGCTTCTTGCCCGCGTCCGCGAGCGCCTTCTTCACCGGCTCGAGGGTGCCGGAGAGGAGGTCGCCCACGAGCTGCTCCAGCTTCGCCCGGCTGAGGGTGATGTTCAGGTGCTTCGGACCGCTCGCGTCGGCCGTGATGAACGGCAGGTTGATTTCGGTCTGCTGGGCGCTCGAAAGCTCGATCTTCGCCTTCTCGGCCTCGGCCTTCAGGCGCTGAAGGGCCTGGCGGTCCTGCTTCAGGTCGATGCCTTCGGCCTTCTTGAACTCCTCGATCAGCCAGTCGATCACGCGCTGGTCGAAGTCGTCGCCGCCGAGGTGCGTGTCGCCGTTCGTGCTCAGCACCTGGAAGGTGCCTTCGCCAAGCTCGAGGATCGAGATGTCGAACGTGCCGCCGCCGAGGTCGTAGACCGCGATGAGCTCGTCGTGCTTCTTGTCGAGGCCATAGGCGAGCGAGGCCGCCGTCGGCTCGTTGATGATGCGCAGCACTTCCAGGCCGGCGATCTTGCCGGCGTCCTTGGTCGCCTGGCGCTGCGCGTCGTTGAAGTACGCCGGCACCGTGATCACCGCTTCGTTCACAGGCTCGCCGAGATAGGCTTCCGCGTCGGCCTTCAGCTTCTGCAGGATCATCGCGCTCACTTCGGGTGCGCTGTAGGAGCGCTCGCCGACTTTCACCGAGACGTCGCCGTTACTTGCCGCGGAAACCGAATAGGGCACCAGCTTCAAGTCGCGCTGGACTTCCGGGTCGTTCAGCTTGCGGCCCATGAAGCGCTTGATGCTGAAGACCGTGTTCTCCGGGTTGGTGACTGCCTGGCGCTTCGCCACCTGGCCGACGAGCCGCTCGCCGGACTTCGTGACGGCGACGATCGAGGGCGTCGTGCGCGCGCCTTCAGCGTTTGGGATGACGACGGGCTCGCCGCCTTCCATCACAGCTATGCAGCTGTTCGTGGTTCCGAGGTCGATGCCGATTACTTTTGCCATGGTTGCTCCTTTGGTGCTCGCCTTTGGGGAGTGGGTGGTCAGGAACCTTCGCCGACGATGACCATCGCCGGCCGGATGACTTTGCCCTGCAGTTCGTACCCCTTCTGGAGCACGTGCAGGACCTTGTTCTCTTCGCCGGGCTGCTTCCCGACTGCCTCATGGCGGGCGGGGTCGAAGGTGACGCCTTCTGCCTCGACCTCTTTCACGCCCATCGCTTCGAGCAGCCGCCCGAACTTCTGGTGAATGGCGCTCACTCCCTGGACCCAGTTGAGCCCGGCAAGCGTCGAATCCACGGAGGTGACTGCACGGTCGAGGTCGTCGTACACGGGCAGCAGATTGATCACGACGGCAGCGTTCGCCAGGCGGGCATTCTCGCCTCGCTCCTGCTCGACTCGCCGCTTGAAGTTGGCGAAGTCGGCCGCGGTGCGCTGCCAGTTCTTGTAGTAGCTGTCCGCCTTCTCGCGTTCCGCCGCAAGCTCCTCGCTTGGCGCGCCCTGGGCCGGCGTGCCGCCCTCGGCGCCCGCCGCGGGCTCGCCCGCCGCCGGCTTGTCTTCGCTCATGCGCGCAGCGGCGCGCTTATCGACAAAGCGTTCGTCGGTTGAATCGCTCATAAACACCTCCTTGTAGGGGTCCTGGGGTTCAGTCTTCGTTGTTTCCGTAGAAGTCCCGCATGAGCTCGGTAAGCACCGCGCTAACGTAGCGGACGTTGGCGACGGCCTCGCCGTACTGCATGCGCGTTGGCCCGAGCACGCCGAGGATGCCGCCGGCCCCGCCCTGCGGCCCGTAACGGGCGAGGACGAAGCTCATGTCCTGGTAGGGGCCGGCACGGTTCTCATCACCGATGACAACCGCGACAGCCTCGTCTTCGAGCGAACCCGACGGGATCGCCTCGCGCAGCCGCCGTTCGTCCACCGCTTCCAGCGTGTCCAGCATGCGGTCGCTGTGGCCGAATTCCGGCTGGCGCAGCATCTCGCGCACACCCTCCACCACCGGTGCTTCCACGCGCGCCGCCTGCTCGCGAAGCATCAGGTCCGTGAGGGCTGCGATGACCGCGGTTTCGACCGGTCCCGGCGGTTCGGCGCCGGACTCGGGTTGTGGGAACTCGGCGACGGTCTTCCCGCCGAACTCCGCGTTCAGGCGCGCGGCGAGGCGCGTGAGTTGCTCCTGGTGGGCCGGCACCGGGAAGTCGACCGTCCGCTGGTGCACACCGCTGTCACTCGTGACAGCAACCAGCAGGGCGCGATTCTCGAGCAGTTCCACCAGCTGTAACTGCTTGAGCCGAACCTCGAGCAGGCGCGGCTGGGTGACGAGCGCGACGTTGTGCAGGCTGTTCGCGAGCACGCTCGCCGCCAGCCCAACCCATTCCTCGAGCTGGCGCGACGCCTGGTGGAACTGGTGCAGGATCGTGAACTGCTCCTGGTTCGTCAGGTTGCGTTCGGGCATCAGGCTCGAGACGTAGTAGCGATACCCCCGGTGGCTCGGGATGCGCCCGGCCGAGGTATGCGGATGGGTGATCATGCCCTCTTCTTCGAGCGCGGCCATCTCGTTCCGGACGGTGGCGCTCGAAAGGCTCAACTGATGACGCTCGACAAGCGACTGCGAGCCGACCGGCTGGGCCGAATCGACGAAGTCGTCAACGATCAATGCGAGGATGCGCGCACGGCGCTCTGATAACGACATTGTCAACCCTATAGTGGCACATTGGCACTCACATGTGAAGAGTGCTAAGTGCCACCGGCATTGTACCACGCCGTCCCGGACCAGATGACTGACCGCGGCGAGGGCTCTACGGGCGCTCCCACCCGCTGCTGCCGCGAATGAGCGCCCGCTGCCGGTTGGCCTCGCCCGAGTGGTACAGCTGGTGGTTCACCATCAGCGCGATGAGCTGTTCGCGCCGCATCGGTGCCCGCCACGGCGCCTGGCGGACTTCGGAGAGCTCCGCGTCGTCGCTCAGGGCCGCGATGCCTGCGGCGAATGCCCCGTGCGCCTCGTCGAGCCAGGCAAGCACGGTGCCCATCTCCCGGTTGCCCGGCAAGGCGATCTCGCCCCACTCCAGCCGCGCCTCGCCGAACGCGCGGTCGGCATACATCATCAGTGCGCCGCCGACGTGGAAGGCGATGTCGCAGAGCGTGAGCTCGGGCTGGGTCCCGAACTCCTCGACCGACCAGTTGGCCGGCCGGATGTCCCACTCCGCGGGCGAGGCGGCGGCGAGGTTCTGGCGAAACGCGTGAAACCGGTCGCCGCGGTAGGCGGCCTCGAAGCTGCTTAGGTACAGGTCGATCGCGATGCGTGCCACGGGACGCCTCACACCTTCGGGTTGCCCGCGAGTCTAGCGGATTGGGATCCGCCGATCCGGATGCCCGCTACGAACTCTCGCCGATCTCCCATCGCCGCAACGCCCGGATCGCGATCCACGTCGCCCCCACCGTCACCAGCACCGCGAAGAAGACGGCGGGCGCCGGATTGAGCCTGGGGTCGAACACCGAATCGGGCGCCGTGACAATCCCCCCGGCGATGCCCAGGGCGTACTGGCTGATCGAGAGGTACCGCACACCGGAGAACAACGAGACGACCACGCCCTGCCAGATGAACACATACAGGAGCCCGACGATGAGCGCCCGG
>CALMIW010000281.1 GCA_937864275.1 uncultured Dehalococcoidia bacterium | reverse complement strand
CGACCGGTACTGGTGCTGCTGCATGGTTTCCCGCAGACGCATGCCATGTGGCACGACGTGGCCCCGGCGTTGACCCACCGGTTCACCGTCGTCTGCCCTGACCTGCCCGGCTACGGCGATTCCGAGAAACCGCCCTCCACCGACGACCACGCTGCCTACTCCAAGCGCGGCATGGCCGCCACGCTCCTCCACGTCACGCGTCCGCTCGGGTTCGGATCGTTCGCCGTGGCGGGACACGACCGCGGCGCCCGCGTAGCTTACCGCATGGCCCTCGACCATCCCCGGCGCGTGACCCGGCTGGCCACCTTGGACATCGTCCCCACCTACTCCCAGTGGGAATCGCTCGATTGGCGCCGGAGCCTCGGGTCGTATCACTGGTACTTCCTCGCCCAACCCTCGCCCCTCCCCGAAACGCTGATTGCTGCCGACCCGGTCTTCTACCTGCGCGACACACTCGCGCGCTGGGCGGCGCCGGGCTTTGAATTCCACCCGGAGGCGATGGCCGAATACGAACGCGCCTTCAGGAATCCCGAAACGGTCCGCGCCTGCTGCGAGGACTATCGCGCCGGCGCGACGATCGACTACGAACTCGACGCGGCCGACTTCGGGACGCGGAAGATCGCCTGCCCGGTGCTGGCCCTCTGGGGAGAACGGCCTGGCTCCGCGCCGCGCGACCTGCTGCCGACGTGGCGCCAGTGGGCCGAGGATGTACGCGGCGGACCTGTGCCCTGCGGTCACTCCCTCGCGGAGGAGGCCTCGGCGGAGACGGCGGCGTTGTTGCGGGAATTCCTGCGGCCTTAACTGGAGTCGCGGGGCTCAGCCCCCGCTTACTCAGTTGCCATGCCGACCGCTGCCTCAGTGAGTCGCGCCGGACCGGAACACGACGTCTGAGAACTCGCGCTGGACTCCGGTCAAGTGTGGACTCAGCAGGGCTGAGTGCCGCGGCTCCGTCTATGCGTCGTCCCACCACCAGCACCAGGTCCACGGCCAGTCTCGCTCGTCCTCGACCAGGTTCGCCTCAACCGGATTGCGGACGATGTACGTCGCGGTTGTCTCGAGATCGTCCTGATCCCGGCAAACGCGGTCCCACATTCCCGGCTGCCAGACCGGTCCGAAATGTCCGGCGTCGCGCGCGAGCTTCGAAGTCCATGACTTCCATCGCTGCTGAAACGTGAGGATGTCTTGGTCCCTCGGGCTGATCAGGAGGTGGAGATGGTCGGGCATGAGGCAGGCTGCGAACAGCTCGACCCGCGACGAGTGCCTCTGTTCCAGGACGGATGCCCAGATCGCATCCGCCACACGCTGGGTCAGGGAGATGACCTCCGGATGGGTGCGGAAGGTGAGGTGGAAAAGGCGTTCGGGGTCGGCGTAGTCCTTGCGATGGGGGAGCTTGGTGTTCTTGGGGTACCGCACCGGCGGATGTTACCGGAATCGAATGAGCGTCAGCGATTGGCCGGGCAACTGAGCAAGCGGGGGCGGAGCCCCGCGACTCCAGTTACGCCCCCCGGAAGTACGGCATCGCAACCTCATCCCCCGCTTCCTGCCACACCACCTCCACGGGCATGTCGCAGCGGACCTGGTCGTGAGGGGTGTCCACCAGCAGGCTGGTCATGCGCGGGCCTTCTTCGAGGGCGATCGCGGCGACGACATACGGCACGTCCGGTTCGAAGTCGGGCGATTGGGCGCGTTCGCAAACGGTGAAGCTGTACAGCGTGCCGCGGCCGCTGGCCTCGAACCATTCGAGTTCCTTCGAAAGGCATTGCGGGCAGTGCGTCCGCGCGTAGTAGAAGACGTGGCCGCTCGGGCAGCGCTGGAGCATGAGCCGGTGCTCCTTCGTGCCCGCCCAGAACGGCGCGGAGGTTGGGATCGGGTTCGGGATCGGCGAAGGATTGGGCCGGTAGGTCGTCACGGTCACGCCCCCCTCAGGATGATCGAGACCTGCTCGCTCATGATTCCGCCGTTGCCGTTCACGAAGGCGGTGTCGCATTTGCGTAATTGGCGGTCCCCGGCGCGGCCCTGGAGTTGGAGGACGGCTTCGGTGACGTGCGACATGCCTCCGGCGATGCCCGCCTGGCCGAACGAGAGCTGGCCGCCGTGGGTGTTCATCGGGAAGTCGCCCTTGTACGTCAGGTCGTGCTCCATCACAAACCGCCCGGCCTCGCCCTTGCCGCAGAAACCGGTGTCCTCGAGCGTGAGCAGGACCGTGATCGTGTAGCAGTCGTACAGCGAAGCCAGGTCGATGTCCTTCGGCTTCAGGCCCGACATCGCCCACGCCCGGTCGGATGCCGCCTTGATCGGCGAGTGGGTGAAATCGGGTTCGTACGTCACCGAACGGTGCGTCGTGTTCTCGCCGCCGCCAACCACGTACACCGGCCGGTTCTTCGTCTTCGACGCCTTCTCCTTGGAGGTCACGACGACTGCGGCCCCGCCCATGCAGGGCATCACGATCTCCAGCATGTGGAGCGGGCTGCAGATCATCGGGGAGTTGAGCACGTCTTCGGTGGTGATCGGCGTGTTCCGGAAGACCGCGTCGGGATGGGCGAGGGCGTTCGTGCGCTGGTCGACGGCGACCTTCGCGCGCTGCTCTCCGGTCAGCCCGAATTCGTGCGCGTAGCGGTTCGCGATCATCGCGTATCCGTACGTGCCCTGGACCGCGCCGAACGGGATTTCGAATTCGGCCTGGGGCGAGCCCCAGACGCCGCCGCCCCAGTCGCGGGCGTAGTTCACGGGCGGCGCTTTCGGATTCCGGTGGTGGGCCTGCGTGTACAGCATGCAGAGCGCGGTTTCGCACAGCCCCATTTCGATGGCCATGGCCGCGCGCAACACAAGCCCGGCGCCCGAGGCTCCACCAAGGTCGACGACTTCGGAGAAGTGCGACTCGATCCCGAGGTACTCGATGATGGTCGCGGGGATGAACATCTGCGCTTCCTGCAGGTTGTTCCCGGTAAGCACGGCGTCGACGTCGCCGATGGTGAGGCCGGCGTCATCGAGGGCCATTCGCGCAAGCTCGGAATACGCCTCGAGGCCCATCCAGAGCTTCTCGGGCTTTCGTGTGGGGGCGAATTCGGCGACGCCGACGATTGCGGCTTCGCCACGCAAACCACGCATGGGCGTGTTCTCCTGTGGCTCAGGTTGGTGATGGAGCGGATGCTACGCCTCCCGCCGGACAAGCGAGAGCCCTCGCGGCCATGGCGGCCAACCGGCTACGATTGATTACGGCCCGGCAGCCGCGGCCGTGGAGTGACCACCATGCAACTCTTTCGCAGGAAGCCCCTCGAGATCCCGTCTCCGGAGGAAGCCCTCCCGGGGCGCGTGCAGCGGATGCCCGTGCCCGAACGCCACCTTGTCCTCGGCACACCGCTGGCCGGCCCATGGCCCGAGGGGTTCAAGATCGCCTCGTTCGGGATGGGCTGTTTCTGGGGCGCCGAGAAGTTCCTCTGGAAGGTGCCCGGCGTCTACTCCACCTTCACCGGGTACCAGGGCGGCCACACGCCGAACCCCACCTACGACGAAGTCTGCTCCGGCCAGACCGGCCACGCGGAAGTCGCCGCCGTTGTCTACGGTCCGGCCATGGTCAGCTACGACGACCTCCTGAAGGTGTTCTGGGAGAACCACGACCCGCCGCAGTGGATGCGCCAGGGCGGCGACATCGGCACGCAGTATCGCTCTGCTATCTACTACTTCGACGAAGAACAGCGGGTGCAGGCCGAAGCCTCGAAGGCCCGCTACCAGGCGGTTCTCACAGCGGCCGGCTTCGGCGAAATCGTCACCGAGATCGCGCCGGCCGGGACGTTCTACTACGCCGAGCCGTACCACCAGCAGTACCTGAAGACGAACCCGTACGGATACTGCAATCACGGCTTCTGCCAGGCAGCCTACCCGGGTGCGTTCGTCGGCGAACCCACGACATAACGAGTACTACCCGGCGAGCCCCGTCTCGTAGGCGACGATCACCGCGTGGACGCGGTCCCGCAGGTCCAGCTTCGAGAGCAGGCTGGAGACGTGGGTCTTCACCGTCGCCGGTGTGAGCACCAGTTCATCCGCGATCTCGGCGTTCGAGAGCCCCTTCGCCACCAGCCGCAGCACGTCCAGTTCGCGCGGAGTCAATTCCGCGAGCCTGCCCGGGTCCTGCTTCCTCGGTGCGTTTCGGGCGAAGGCGTCGATCACGCGGCGTGTCACCGTCGGCGCGAGGACGGCCTCCCCTCCCGCGACCGTGCGGATGGCTGCCGCCAGCTCTTCCACGCTCGCGTCCTTGAGGAGGAAGCCGCTGGCGCCCGCGCGCAGCGCTTCGAAAACGTACTCGTCGAGGTCGAATGTGGTGAGGGCGAGGAGGCGCGTCGTGACGCCCGCCGCGGTAAGCCGGCGCATCGCCTCGATGCCGTCCATCACCGGCATCCGGATATCGAGCAAGGCCACGTCCGGCTTCTCCCGCTCGATCAGCTGGACCGCCGCCTCGCCGTCGCCCGCCTCACCGACCACCTCGATGTCCGGCTCCATCCCCAGCAGCGAGACGAGCCCCCGGCGGACCATGCCCTGGTCGTCGACGACGGCCACCCTAATCACGGAGGGCCTCTTCGCGGACGGGGAGGTGGGCCGAGACGGGGAAGCCGCGGCCTTTCCCCGGGCCGAAGTCCAGCCGCCCGCCGTAGACCGAGACGCGTTCGCGCATCCCGACGAGCCCGTTGCCGCTGCCCGACGCCGATGACGGCCCCTTCCCGTCGTCTTCGACCTCGATGTCGAG
>CALMIW010000280.1 GCA_937864275.1 uncultured Dehalococcoidia bacterium | reverse complement strand
CAAGCCGTTGCTGGAGAACCCCCCGCCCGTGCGTCCCTACGCCCCGGGGTCGTGGGGCCCGAACGCCATCCATCAGCTCATCGCCCCCTACGCCTGGCGCCTCCCCTTCGAGCGCCCCTGGCGGGAGAACGGCTGAGGCCGCCCCGCCCACGATCCCCCAGCCCCGCCGCCGGGGGCTATCGGGTCGTACCCCCCCAGCGCACCACAACAACCCCCCAGGACACCGCCGCCGCCCCCGACCGCCACACCCACAAGGCCAGCAACCCCGCGGCGAAGAGTTCGGGGAATCATCGAGCCGACCCCGACGATTCCGCCCCGGCGCCACCTCGTTCAGCCTGTGTGCTCACACCGAACATCATCCGCCACCAAACAACGACGGCGGACAACGCCCGTCGCCCATCGCCTCGTACGCCTCGTCGTTCAACGGATTCCAGTTCTCGTCCATGAACTCGAGATCCGACGGCACCGGCACGCCGATGTGGTCGAGACACACCCGAGCTGTCTCGTCGAAGATCGTCATCTGCGCGATCGGATAGCCACCCAACACCACCGGATCGGTGAGCTGGAATGCGATCTCGGTCTGAACGAAGAAACGCTGATAACAGTCGTTCTCCACCGACCCGCCGGACTGACCAGGCGGCAACAACGGCGCATCGCTCGACGTCTGATAGCTGACCACGCCCGTCACCTCATCACGACCCGTCTCGTCCAGCCGACCGCCCGCCCCGCGAACACAACCCTCGAATTTCGCAAAGCCGCTCTGATACTCGGCGAGCGTGATCACCTGGTCCTCGAAGAACTCCTGCTGCTCGGCAGGCACATCAGCAGCAGCCGGCAACGAGTATCCGTCGCTCGGGCGAACGGAACCGGACTCGCTCGAGCCACACGCACCGCAGACCACGACAGCGACCGCAACAAGCATGCGACCGCCGAACCGGCCTAAGGCACGCGTGAAACCCGGACTCATCTCAATCCGTGAACTCTTGCACGCGCGCCGAGACCGTCAACGCGCATCCGCCCGAGGTTGGTGCCCGGGACGTGCCACCGACCGCAGTCCAACTCCCGTACTGGATCGAACCCTGGCTGCCGTTACTGCAGGTCTGCCGGACTCGCTGGAGCCCCCCGCCCACCGCCGTCGTGCACCGACCTGTGGTGTAGGTGCCATTGTTGACTGCGCCGGTGCAGTTGGTCAGGTAGGCCGAGGCTGTGCCTCCGCTCGCAATTCCGACGACCGAACCACCAGTCGCGATGAGAACGCACAGCATTACCTTTCCGAACGATTTCTTCATGATTCCTCCTTAAGGAAACAATTGAGATCGTCCGCCCACAAGGATCGTAGTCTCATCCCTGTCATCAAATCAAGAACAATTCCTGTCATGTGAGCTGTCGGAAGCCCATTCGCCGCGGCGTCTTTCGGCTCACAGATCTCGCCTTGGTCACTGTGTGTCGCGATGGGTGTATTTCTACCCCTCGAGCTTCTCAAGACTTCGACGAAGGTTCGCGGGTTCGCACCACCAGCTATTCTGGACGAATGAACCATTCATTTCGGCAGCCAAGTCGCGGAATACAAAGCGCTTGCCGGGCGTCCGAACGACCTAATCCAGGACGCATGTTCCTTCGTTGATCAAGGTGATTGCAACTTGCGTTAGGTCGCCGAACAGTTGCGTTCCGGACTCGATGTCGTCAGGTACGTCATATCCATTGGCCTCCAGGCACGGCTCAAGATCACGCCGGAAGGTGTCGAGGCTCTCCTGGTTTCCAGCTGCAAGGACTGCGGCGTCCGTCGTCTGCCACTCGAGCTCTATCTCCGAGAAGAATCTTCGATAGCAGCGGTCGACAACAGATCCATTGTCCGGGCCCGAGACCGTGAGTTCTCCCTTGACACCGAAGCGAATCAGACCCGTCGCCGGATCGCTCACTACATCGACCACGTTGCTCTCATCAGCGTTGGCGCACGCTTCGAACTGCTGGAAGGCCTCGGTGTATTCGACCGTACTCACAACCCCATCCTCGAACGCAGCCCGCTGTTCAGGCGGGATGTCGTCCAGGTTTAGCGCGTTCGAGGAGGGTGGCGCCGCTGAAGTGTCGGAGCCACCCTCCCCACAACCAGCGTCGCCGAGTATCAGCAATCCCACGACC
>CALMIW010000279.1 GCA_937864275.1 uncultured Dehalococcoidia bacterium | reverse complement strand
CGGAGGAAGAAGTAGGAGCCGGGAGCTTCGCCTTTGAACCTCTGCGTCGCCGTGCGGGGCCCCGTCCGCGTTCCGCCGTGGGCGGGCCGGGGCAGACTGAACGCGAGGTTGTGTTGGACCCCCGCCTCTTCGTTGTGCATCGTCGCCGCGACCGTTGTCCCGGCGAACACACGAATGGTTTTGACATCGAAGGCCAGGGCGTTGGCCCGCACCGTCAGACAGGCGTGGGTTGCACTGGCGCAGGAGGCGGCGCCGGTGGGGTGCCGGTCTCCGTGGCCGCGGACACGGGAGTGGGCGTAGCCGCATCAGGAGTCGAGGTCTCCGTGGCCGGGGTAGTCGGCGTCGCCGGCGGGGTCTCATGTGCTGTGGGGACGGCGCGGATTGGCGTGGGTGTTGGGCCGGTGACGATGGCAGTGGGCATGGCAGGCCGGGCGTCGCCGGAGCACGCGGCGCCTACCGCCGCGAACGCGGCAGCCGAAGCGCCCAGTACGAGGCCGAAGAGCCGTATTCGTTGAGACATAGCGCCACAACCGGGAGCGGCGTCGCCAGTGAGTTCTCGCCGGCGGCGCCGTTCCCTCAAGTGTTGCGGAGTTCTAGCTACCCTGTCTGCGACGGGAGAGCGCAAGCGTGAGCGTGACCAGCGACGCGGCGACGAACGCTGCGCCGAGGCCCTGCTCCAGGCTCAGTTGGTCCACCCGACTGGTGCTATCACCCGTCCGCGGCGGGGCGGGAGCGAGGGTGGTGGCCGGCAGTTGAGCTCGGCCCTGGCCTCCAGGGTTCGCGACGGTATGGAAGTTCACGTAGAGATCGCCCTTCGCGAGCGCGTCAGTGAATCCCTTCCAGTTCCCGGCCAACGGGCCAACGAGGTTGGCAACCTTGACGTTCCCCGTGGGGTGGATCGCGCCGACCGGCGGATCCGCCGGCCCAAACAGGAAGGCCACAGGCGGGCCGTTGGTGCCCTTCGCGGCCAGGTGGATGTGGGCCATCGTGATGCCCGTCGCAACGGCGCTAAGGTCGAACTCGAGGTTTCCATCGGTGAGTGTGGCGCTGAAGTAGCCGATGGAGTTGGCCGTCACCGGGGGCACTTCCTCGGCTCCGGTGAGCGTCAGCTGCTTGATGGCGACCGATGGAGCCGACTGCGCGCTTGTGGTCGGCGCAGCGACGAGCATCAGGCTGAGCCCGACGGTCGCCATGAGGACGGTTGCGGCGAGCAGTCTCATGCATCGCCAGTTCGATATACGTGACAAAACGATCCTCCTCCGTACGCGGGCGTCCGCCCGAGCCGCGGGATACTAGCAGAAGACGACAGTTTTGTACCCTGAAATATTCACATAGCAGATACGGCCGGCGAGGCCCTAGAAGAGGGCGTTCGAGAGCCGGCGCTGGTAATCCCTGGTGAGCTGAGACTCGAGGCCGAGGATATCGAAGATGGTGAGCATGGCTTTGCGGGCAGCCCCATCGGCGAAGCCGCGGTCGATGCGGACCGACTCGAC
>CALMIW010000278.1 GCA_937864275.1 uncultured Dehalococcoidia bacterium | reverse complement strand
CTTCAAGCAACTGATGATGACCCGCGAAGAGTTCAAGCAGGAAATGAAGGAGAACGACGGCGACCCGCAGCTGAAGGCCGCCATCCGCCGCCGGCGCCAGCAGCTGATGAACCGGATGATCGCGGCCGTGAAGACCGCCGACGTGGTGGTCACGAACCCGACCCACTTCGCGGTCGCGCTGAAGTACGACCCGCTGACGATGCAGGCGCCGACAGTGGTGGCCAAGGGCCAGGACTACCTCGCGAAGCGGATCCGCGAGGTCGCGATGAAGAACGGCGTCCCCGTGCTCGAAGAACCGCCGCTGGCGCGGGCGCTTCATGCCGCCGTGCCCATCGGGAGCCCCATTCCCGCCAACCTCTTCCACGCCGTCGCGGAGGTCCTCGCCTGGGTCTACGCGCTGCGCCGGAAGCAACCATTCGCGCGGAGCCGCTTCGCCGGCGCCGGCACCGGAGGTAACGCGTGACCGTCCAGGCACAGGCTCAGCCGCGAGGAGCGACCGGGTTCGGCCGCCTCCTCGGCCAGACCGATATCCTCCTGGCGGCGGGCATCATCGTCATCGTCGGGATGATGATCATCCCGCTGCCTCCGTTCCTGCTGGACATGCTGCTCACGCTGAACCTGGCGGCATCGGTCATCATCCTGCTGGTCGCGGTCTACACCCAGGAACCGTTGAAGTTCTCGGTCTTCCCGTCGTTGCTCCTCGTGACAACGCTCTTCCGGCTGGCGCTGAACGTCTCCACGTCGCGACTCATCCTCCTCCACGGCGACGCGGGCGAGGTGGTGCATTCGTTCGGCAACTTCGTCGTCGGTGGGAACCTCGTCGTCGGGCTCGTCGTCTTCCTCATCCTCGTGGTGATCCAGTTCGTGGTTATCACAAATGGCGCGGGGCGCGTCGCGGAGGTCGCGGCACGCTTCACGCTCGACGCGATGCCCGGCAAGCAGATGGCGATCGACGCCGACCTGAACGCGGGGACGATCGACGAAGTCTCGGCCCGCGAACGCCGCAAGGCGATCGGCCAGGAAGCGGACTTCTACGGCGCGATGGACGGCGCCAGCAAGTTCGTGAAGGGCGATGCCGTCGCCGGGATCGTCATCATCCTGGTGAACATCATCGGCGGCCTCAGCATCGGCGTGCTCCAGCAGGGAGCGAGCCCCGGCGAGGCGCTTCATCTCTACGCGAACCTCACGGTCGGCGACGGCCTTGTCTCCCAGTTGCCGGCCCTCCTGATCTCCACTGCCACCGGCATCATCGTCACGCGGGCGGCGAGCGACACCAACCTCGGCACCCAGATGTTCTCCCAGATAACCAGTCAGAGCCGGCCGCTGATCATCGCCGGCGTGATGCTCGCGCTGTTCGGCCTGATGCCCGGCCTGCCCAAACTGCCGTTCTTCGTCATCGGGGGCGCCAGCGCCGGGGCCGGATTCCTCATCAGGCGCCAGCAGACAGACGCCGCCGCCGTTGCCGCCTCCCTGGTGCCCATCGCGGAACCGGAGCCGGAGACGCTTGGCCCCCAGCAGGTCATCCAGATGATGAATATCGACCCGCTGGAAGTCGAAGTCGGCTACGGGCTCATCCCGATCGTCGACGAGCAGGCGGGCGGCGGACTGCTCCGCCGGATCACGATGATCCGCCGCCAGCTGGCGCTCGAACTCGGCATCGTCCTCCCGACGGTCCGCGTCCGGGACAATCTCCAGCACGCGCCCAACGCCTACGTCGTGAAGCTTCGCGGCGTCGAAATCGCGCGGGGCACGCTCCAGCCGGGCCAGTTCCTCGCGATGGACCCAGGCACCGCCGAGGGTGACGTCCCGGGGATCGAGACGCAGGAGCCTGCCTTCGGCCTGCCGGCGCGATGGATCACCCCCGCCTACAAGGAACGCGCCGAACTCCTCGGCTACACCGTCGTCGATGCGGAGAGCGTGCTCGCGACGCACCTCACCGAGCTGGTGAAGCGCTTCGCACCGGACCTGCTCAGCCGCCAGGACACGCAGAACCTGCTGGAGAACCTGCGCAACGAGTACCCCGCGCTGGTCGAAGACCTCGTGCCCTCGACGCTCACCGTTGGGGAAGTCCAGGAAGTGCTCCAGAACCTCCTCAGCGAACGCGCCTCGACCAGGGATCTGGTCACGATTTCGGAGCCGCTGGCGACGCAGGGCCGCGTCTCCCGGGACATCGACCTGCTCACCGAGTACGCGCGGGCGGCCCTCGCCCGCCAGATCAGCCGCCAGTACGCCGACGACTCAGGCACGTTGCGCGTCATAACCGTTGGCCCGCGCACCGAGGATGAGATCGCCCAGTCGATCCAGCAGGGCGAGCGGGGAAACCAGGTGGCCATGGCGCCGTGGGCGATGCAGCGGCTCCTCGGCGTGGTCAGCACCGAGGTGGAGCGCATCGCCGGCAGCGGACGCGACCCGGTCATCCTCTGCTCGTCACGCATCCGGCTGGCGTTGCGGCGCATGCTCGAACGCCGCCTGCCGAACGTCACGGTCCTCTCTTTTGCCGAAGTCACGTCCCAGACCGCGGTTGATGCCGTGGGAAACATCGAGGTGAACGTTGGAAACGAAGCGCTTCATCGGTAACGACATGGCCCGCATCTTCGCGCGGGTACGCCGTGAGCTCGGCCCGGACGCCGTCATCGTGCAAACGCGGTCGTTGCTGCGCGACGGCGCCGACCCCCTGATCGAAGTGCTCGCCGCGCCCACCGCCGGCGGCGAGGACGCGCTCACCCTGGCGCTCCAGCGTGCCCTCGTCCAGGGCTCGCTCGAACACGTCGAGGCGCCGGCGGCTTCGCGCGGGCTGACGATCGGCGACCTGGAAGACATCGCCACGCGGGAGCGCGAAGAGAACGAAACGCTCCGCGAATTCGACCGCGCCTACACCAGCGGAGCCGCCGCCCCGCAGCCGGAATGGCTGGAGGGGTTCGTCTCCACCGGCAACTCCGGGATGCCGGCGCACCTCGCCGCGATGCTCCACGAAGACCCGCCGGAGGAGTACGAACCGTCGAGCGCGCTCCCGCCGTTCGATGCACCCGATGCGGCGCCGCCCCCACCGCTGGAGTGGTCGCCGCGCCCGCGGATTGTGACCCGGAACCGGCCCGCCCAATCGGAGCCCGCCCCCGGTCGCGAGAGGCAGCCGGAAGCCCCGGCCGCAACGGCCCGGGCCCGCCGCTTCCAGCCTGTT
>CALMIW010000277.1 GCA_937864275.1 uncultured Dehalococcoidia bacterium | reverse complement strand
CCTGGTCGGGCCACTTGAAGAGCGCCGGGACGAGAATGAGATGGCCGGAAGACGAAATGGGGAGGAACTCCGCGAGGCCCTGGACGATGCCGAGGATGGCCGCGCGAAGAAGATCCATGCGCCAACACAGTGTGATTGCCCGCGGTAACGGGCAACCACGCTGCGCACGGCTCGCTTAGTCGACGGTGGCGATCCGCGTGTAACGTTCAATCACGGGGCGACCCCCCAACAGGCCTGCGAGAGCCGCGCCCATCGCCTTCATGTGGTCCGTCGTATTGTGCGCCGCCTGCGCTTCCGCATCGCGGTACGTCTCGTAGAACAGAAAAAGGGTGGGGTCGGAGTCGGAGACGTGGAGCGAATAGGTCGGGACAGCGCCCGCTTCGTGCTACTTCACGTTGGCGACCATCTCGGAGAGGACGCTTCGAAGCTCGGCTTCCTTGCCGGGCGCGGCCTGCAGTTTCGCGACGACGGTGATCATGTGGTGCTCCTGCGTTGGTGTGCTGCCGGATTCTACGCCCGGGTCCCCGGTGGAACATCCCGCCGCCGGTCGATACGATCGTTGGGATGCTGAAGCGCATGCCGCCAACCCAGGCGAAAGCCCTCGTCGAAGCGGCAACTGCCATGCCGACAAGCGATCCGCGCGTCTCCTATCCCGCTTGGTACCTCCACCGCTGGCACTTCCTCCCCGAGGGGTACCTCTCCAGGCGCAGCGCCGCGGGCTACGAGCACCTGGTCCGCCACCTCTACAACCAGGGTCTTGAGGCAAAGACCATCCGGGCGGCCGTTTCCGAACTTGCCCGTCTCAAGCCGGGCGCGCTCCTCGAAGTCGGCTGCGGCCCCGGGAGGCTGCTGCAGAAAATCGCCGAACGCGGCATCGGCCGCGACCTTGTCGGCATCGACCTTTCGCCTTACCTGCTCGAACGCGCGCGGCGGCGCCTCAAGCACCAGCGCATCCGCCTGGTCCATGCCAACGGCCTCGCCCTCCCCGCGGACGAAGGCGCCTTCGACGCCGCGGTCTCTTCGCATTATGTAGGCCACCTGCCGCCCGCACTCCGTCCGGCCGCCGTCGCCGAACTCGCCCGTGTCGTCCGCCCCGGTGGTCACATCATCGCCGTGGAGCACCGCTGGCACCCCTGGCCCGAACTGGCGGCCCTCAAGCGCGTCCGTCATCTCAAGCAGAGCCTCGGTTTCATCGGTCTTTCCGTGTACGAACGGACAGACGCCGCTGTCGGGGCCTCTTCGTGAGCGACCCCACTCCCGAGGAGGCGGGCAGGATTCGCGATTGGATTCGGGCGGAAGCTGCCTCGAAGTCCCTCGAAGCCATCCGCGACGCGGTCTCGGAGCGCTACAGGGTGCTCAATGAAACGATGGAGGCCTTCCCCCCGGCCGACCTCGCGTCGACCACAGGCGATGAATGGGCGCCGATCGATGCCTACCGCCACCTCGTCGAGTGGAACTGGCAGATCGGTGAGGACGTTCTCCATACCGCGCTCATGGGCGAACGCCCCGGCAACCCTCGGCCTACCTTCCCGGCGGAACGCGAAGCGCTCGCCGCACGCCTGGCCGAGTCGGCGGAATCCGTCTGGGCGCACGTCAGTGCAGCCGACCCGGGCGCATTCCTCGACCTCACCTGGGAGCACCCGTTCTTCGGGCAGCTCAACTGGCGCGAGTGGTACTTCTTCCTCGGCGTCCACGCTTTCGACCACACGCGCCAGCTCCTGGCGATGAAGGACTCGCCCCGTGCCTGAACGCAAGCCGCTCCGCATCGTCCACACCTCCGACGTCCATCTCGGCGCCTACTCCGGCAGCGGCGACGGCAAGTGGGGCGCCCGGCGCGAACTCATGGAACAGACCTTCGAACGCGTCATCGAGCTCGCCAACGACACCAACGCCGACGCTCTCCTCATCGCCGGGGACTTCTTCGACAACGACCGCGTACCGGACGAAACCGTCGTCTTCGCGGCCGAGACCATCCGCAAGTTCCGCGGCCAGACGTTCCTCATTCCCGGCAACCACGACCCGATGGACCCCGGCAGCATCTACTGGCGCCACGACATGGAGGCGATCGCCAAGCGTCTCACCATCGTGCGAGACCACAAGGGCGAATTGGTCGAACCGGAGGGTCTTGACCTCGTCCTCTGGGGCCGCGCCTACCTGGATACGGACTGGCACTTCAAACCGCTCGACGGCCTGCCCGAACGCATCGACAGCCGTTGGCACATCGCGATGGGGCACGGCCACTTCGTCCGCGAAGGCGGAGAGATGCACCGCTCGCTGCTCATCAAAGACTCCGAGATCGCGGCCGCGGCCGGCCACTGGGACTACATGGCCTTCGGGCACTGGGAACCCCACGCCGATGTCAGCACCGGCGGTGTCACCGCCATTTACTCGGGCGCTCCAATGCCCCTCAGCGACGCGAACCGCAAGGCCGGCCTTGCCGCGGTCGTCGACTTCGATGAGTCCGGCGTGCGTTGGACCATGCAGCGCGTGGACCCGCGTCCGCCCGAGAGCATCGTCGTCCCGTAGGCGTTTCCGGTAATCCGGACCGTGCTAAAGTGAAGGTTCGTGGCAGGGTAGCTCAGCTGGTCAGAGCGCACGACTCATAATCGTGAGGTCGGGAGTTCAAGTCTCCCCCCTGCTACCACACGTGAACCCCTCCCCCGATCTCCTTCACGCGCTAGAATCCTCCGCCTGGCCGGCACACTGGCCGCCCAACGGAGGTCGTCGTGAAACTCGGTCTCTATCCACCCCTTTCGGCGCCCATCGCCACGCCCGAGTACCTCACGGCGCTTGCCCAGGCGGCCGAACGGCTTGGGTTCAACTCCATCTGGGCGCCCGAGCATGTGGTCCTCTTCGCCGAGCACGAAGGCTCGCGCTATCCCTACTCAGCCGACGGACAGATCGGCGTCCCTCCGAATGCCGGCATCCTCGACCCCTTCGAGGTCCTTACCTTCATCGCCGCGGTCACGAAAACCATTCGCGTGGGCACGGGAATCGCGCTCGTCGCCCAGCGGAACCCGGTTTACACCGCCAAGGCGGCTGCCAGCCTCGACTGGCTGTCGAACGGCCGTTTCGACTTCGGCATCGGCCTTGGCTGGCTGAGGCAGGAATTCGACGCTGTCCAGGTGCCCTGGGCGCGCCGCGCGCAGCGCACCGCCGAGTACGTCGAGGTCATGAAACGCCTTTGGACCGACCAGGAAACGTCGTTCGAGGGCGAGTTCTACTCCCTCGACAAAGTCTGGCAGTACCCGAAGCCGGTCCAGCAGCCGCATCCGCCGCTCTACTTCGGCGGCGAATCCGACGCCGCGCTCAAGCGCGCCGCGAAGCTTGGCGACGGCTGGTTCGGCTACTTCCACGACATCCTGACGGCGAAGGAGCGACTTTCCCGGCTCGAGGAACTGCTCGCCGAGCAGGGCCGCTCCCGAAACGACGTTCGCATCATCATCACGCCGAAGGGGCACCGGGTGTCCCCGGAGATCATCGAGCAGTTCGCCGAACTTGGCGTCGACGAGCTCGTCTTCGCTGCCGGCGCGCGGCACATCGAGGACGCAATCGGCAGGCTCGAAACGATGGCCGAACAGCTCCTGCCGGTTGCGGCGAGGGTCTAGGAGGAGACGGATGGCGTACGAAACGGTCCTGACAGAAACGCGCGGCCAGGCGGGAGGCATCCTCTGGGTGACGCTTAATCGCCCGGAGAAGCTCAACGCCCTGAGCATGACGCTCTTCGACGAACTCCGGCAGGTCTTCCAGGCGGCACGCACCGACCGCTCCGTTCGCTGCGTCGTCATCACCGGCGCGGGCCGTGGCTTCTGTGCCGGGGCAGACTTCAGCGGCGGGCGGCCCGGCAACCTCCTCTACCCGGCGGCCGAATCGCCCACCGACCTGGAAGGCGCGCGCCTCTTCTTCCGCAACGAATCCTAGACCTACATCGCGCTGAAGCGCCTGGACGTCCCCGTCATCGCTTCCGTCAACGGCGTCTGCGTGGGGGCCGGGCTGGACATGGTCGCCCACTGCGACATGGCCGTCGCATCCACCGCCGCGCGATTCCAGGTCGCCTACGTGAAGCGCGGCCTCTTCGCCGACCTCGGCGGCTTCTACTCGCTTCCACGGGTGATCGGCTGGCGGAAGGCCATGGAATTGATGACGACCGGCCCGTTCATGTCCGCCGAAGAGGCGCATGCGTCCGG
>CALMIW010000276.1 GCA_937864275.1 uncultured Dehalococcoidia bacterium | reverse complement strand
TCCGGGCCTTCTTGACCGTGTCGCAGTTGGGGATGCCGTACATCGTGATCATGGCGTCGCATCTGGCCGGGGACGCGCGCGCGATCAAGGGGTTTGCGCCTGACCCCACGGGCATTTTATCAATGCTGACCCCACGCGAGGAGCCTCGACGTGCCCCAGCCTCACGCCATCACCCCCTTTCTCTGGTTCGACGACAAGGCCCAGGAGGCCGCCGCCTTCTACGTCTCCCTGTTCGGCGACAGCCGCGTCGTCGGTGAGATCGTCGACGCCAGCCTCGGATTCGGCGCGGTGACCAAGCTCGCCGGTCAGGCCGCCGCCGCGGGTGTCCTGGTGGCCATGGGTGTGTCGTGGACCCTCGTGTACCTCCCGTTCGGCGACGGCAACATCCTCGTCCTGGACCAGCTCCAGGCCGGGTTGCTCACGGTGGTGTTCACCCTGACCATCGTCAACGCGATGAACTTCGTCGACGGGCTGGACGGTCTCGCCGCCGGGCTCGGGGCCATCGCGGCGATCGCGATCTGCGTCTTCTCGGTGGGGATCATGCTCGATCAGGGCGGCACGGTGGGCGCGTATCCGCCGGCGCTGGTCACGGCGGTCCTCGCCCGCGCGCCCCCGGGGGTCCTTCATGGGCGACTCGGGATCGATGCTCATCGGCCTGGTGCTGGCGGCCGCCTCCACCAGCGCGTCCGGCAAGATCTCGCAGAGCCTGTACGGGCCGCAGGAGATGATCGTCCTGCTCTCGCCGGTGATCGTGGTGGCCGCGGCGATGTTCGTCCCCATGCTCGATCTGGTCATGGCCGTGGTCCGGCGGGTCGGGGCCGGGCGGGGCCCGGTCGCCCCCGACAAGATGCACCTGCATCACCGGCTGCTCGACCTCGGTCATTCCCATCGGCGCGTCGCCCTCGTCATCTACGCCTGGGTCTCGCTCATCGCCTTCGGAGCGGTCGGGGCGACCATGCTCCCGTCCGAGGTGATGGTCCCGCTCGCCGCCGCGGGGCTCATCGCCGTCCTGGCCGCCACCCTGGTCCCGCGACTGCGGAGCATCCGCGGGGAGGACCACTCCGGGAGTCCCTCCGGCTCCCGCTAGGCTGGGCCACATGACGGAGACACCCCCGCAGCCCGCCGAGAGCGCCCACACCGCCGGACTACGCAAGGCGCTCACGCTCGGCACGGCCGCCCTGGCCGTGTTGATGCTGCTCAGTGCGGGCCTGTGGGGGGCGCTCGACGGCACCCCCGGACTGTGGGGCGCCCTGTTGGGGGCCGCGATCGGTGGGGTGTTCGTCCTCCTCACCGCGGTGGTGGTGGTCGCGACGGCGCAGACCTCGCCCAACGTCACCGGGGCCGTACTCCTCGGGACGTGGCTGCTCAAACTCATCCTGGACTTCTACTCCAGGCGAGCGTTCGCGCTCACGCTCGTCGTGGCGATGATCGTCGTCCTGGCCACCGAGACGGTCGCGATCATTCGTCACAAGGCGCCGGCCGTGGAACCCGTCACCGGGGACTGAGCGCAGTCACGCCGCGGGGCGGCCCGGCACGCCCCTCCGGGGGTGCGCCCCGGTGAGGTCAGACACCCGGGTCTTTGTTACGATGCTCCGTGGCGGGAAACCGGGATGAGGGCGCGTCGCGAGAGCGGCCGAGATCCCCTCGGGCCCGCCGGGTTCCCTGCACGTGAACCGAAGCGAATGACACAGACCACCGTCTGAAGAAGGCGGCCCGAACAGGGGAGAGAACGCTGAGCACGTCACTGCTGGCATTCAAGGGCGAGTTCCACCCGCCTTCACTCAACGACTTCTTCCCGCCGGCGGTGCTGTTCGAGGGCACCCCGTTCGAGTTGGACCGGCTGATGATCATCCGCGTCCTCGTGGGCGTGCTCGTCGCCCTGCTGTTCTACGTGGGTATGCGCGGCGCGAAGATCGTCCCGAAGGGCTTCCAGAACGTGGTCGAGATCGCCCTCGACTTTGTCAAGACCTACATCTCGGACGACATCATCGGCAAGAAGGACGGCGACCGGTTCCTCCCGATCATCGCCACCATCTTCTTCCTCACGTTGTTCATGAACATCCCGGCCGTGATCCCCGGCCTCAACATCTCGCCCAACGCCAGGATCGGTATGCCCCTGGTCATGGCGCTGGTGGTCTACGTGGTGTTCATCTACGCGGGCGCCAAGAAGTACGGCTTCTTCTCCTTCGTGGGCAAGTCGATCGTCGTCCCGAACCTCCCCCCGGCCCTCCACCTGCTGGTGGTGCCGATCGAGTTCATCTCGACCTTCGTCCTGCGCCCGGCCACGCTCACGATCCGTCTCATGGCCAACATGCTCGCCGGCCACATCATGATCGTGCTGCTGTTCTCCGCCACGAACTTCTTCTTCTGGCAGTTCAACGGCTGGACCGCCGTCAGCCTCGTGACCATCATCGTGGCCGTGGCGTTCACCTTCTTCGAGCTGCTGGTGATCTTCCTGCAGGCGTACATCTTCGCCCTGCTCGCCGCGGTGTACATCGACCTGTCGCTCCACGCCGACAGTCACTAGAGACTTCCGGCGCCACTGAGCGCCGGGACACACAGACCACTCCGACGACCGAGTGCGGACATCCCGTACCGGCCATCTGAAAGGGAACGGAAAACCCACATGGATATCGTCACTCTCGCCCAGGCTGCCGAGACAATCGAGACCACGGCCAAGGGCTACGGCGCCATCGGTTACGGCCTCGCCGCCATCGGCCCCGGCATCGGCATCGGCATCGTCGTCGGTAAGACCATCGAAGGCATGGCACGTCAGCCCGAGATGGCCGGCCAGCTCCGCACCACGATGTTCCTGGGCATCGCGTTCACCGAGGCCCTCGCGCTCATCGGTATCGTCACCGGCTTCATCTTCTGATCGCCGACTGGCGCAAGGTCAACGACATGAATCCGATCCACATCCTCGCCGCCGGCGAGGGCGAAGGGCTCCCCCTCGAGGAGACGCCCAACGTCCTGACCCCGGCGCTGTACGACATCGTCTGGTCGCTGATTCCCTTCGCTGTCGTCCTCTTCGTGTTCTGGAAGTTCGTCCTCCCGATGTTCAAGCGGGTCCTGGACGAGCGGAGCGAGCGCATCGAAGGCGGCATCGAGCGGGCGGAGGCGGCTCAGTCCGAGGCGAAGGCCGCCCTGGACAAGTACAACGCCCAGCTCGCGGAAGCCCGCGTCGAGGCCGCCAAGATCCGTGACGACGCGCGCGCCCAGGGGCAGCAGATCATCGCGGACATGAAGGCCGAGGCGAACCTCGAGAAGGACCGCATCGTCGCGGCGGGCGAGCAGCAGCTCAACGCGCAGCGTCAGCAGATCGTCTCGGAACTCCGCGGCGACCTCGGACGTCAGTCGATCGATCTCGCTGAGCGTCTCATGGGTGAGCAGCTGTCCGACTCGGTCCACCGTTCGGGCACCATCGACCGTTTCCTCGCCGACCTCGACCGGGTCGCCGGCGCGGGCCAGAAGTAAGGAAGTAGCTGACTATGCACGCAGCAAGCCGCGACGCCCTCGAGCAGTCCCGGTCGGTCCTGCAGTCCACGCTGTCCGCCAATCCCGCCGGCGGAGCAACCGGAGCCACCGTCGGCGCCGAGCTGTTCCGGGTGGTCGACCTCTTCGAGGGGGAGCGCGCGCTCCGCGTCGCGGTCGCGGACTCCTCCGCTCCGGTCGAGGCCCGACAGGACCTCGCCCGGTCGGTCCTGGGCTGGAAGATCGACGAGGCGACCCTCTCGGTCGTGCTTGCTGCGGTCGCATCGTCGTGGTCCACCCCGCGTGACCTGCGGGAAAGCCTCGTGGTGCTCGGCCGGGAGGCGCTGTTGCTCTCGGCTCGCGAGCAGGGCCAGCTCGGTGTGGTCGAGGACGAGCTCTTCCGGCTCGGACGGATCGTGGCCGGCGACCCGCAGTTCGAGCAGGCGTTGTCCGACCGGTCCACCACGGCGGACGACAAGCGTGCGCTCCTCGGTCAGGTCTTGTACGGCAAGGTCACCGCCGTCACCGAGGCTCTCGCCTCGCAGGCCGTGCCCCGCCCACAGGGGATGCCGGCGGATGACATCGACGCGCTCTCGCGGCTCGCCGCGGAGCTCCAGGGCCGGTCCGTGGCGGTCGTCACCTCCGCCACGGAGCTCTCGGAGGGTCAGCAGGAGACGCTGTCGCGCACACTCGCCGGGATCTACGGGCGTGAGATGGCGGTGCACGTCGAGGTCGACCCGGCCGTGCTCGGCGGAATGGTGATCCATGTCGGTGACGAGGTCATCGACGGATCGCTCGCCGGGCGGCTGTCCGCCGTGAGGCGGGCACTCCCGTAACCGGTAGTCGGGGCCGACGAACCGACGAGCAGCGGTCGCACACGGTCGATGCTCACCTGAAAAAGACAAGTCCAGACCACTTTAGTGAGAGCAGGAATGACATGGCGGAGCTGACTATCTCCTCCGACGAGATTCGTAGCGCGATTGCGAACTACACCTCCAGCGTCTCGACCGAGGCGTCCCGCGAGGAGGTCGGTATCGTCACCGACACGGGCGACGGCATCGCCCACATCAGCGGGCTGCCGTCCGCGATGGCCAACGAGCTCCTGGAGTTCCCGGGTGGCGTCCTCGGCGTCGCGCTGAACCTCGAGGATCGAGAGATCGGCGCGGTGATCCTGGGTAACTACGACCAGATCGCCCAGGGCCAGGAAGTGCGCCGCACCGGAGAGGTCCTCTCCGTGCCCGTCGGCGACGGCTTCCTCGGACGCGTCGTCAACCCGCTCGGTCAGGCGATCGACGGCCTGGGCGAGATCGAGGCGGCCGGCACCCGCGCGCTCGAGCTCCAGGCCCCGTCCGTGCTGGAGCGCCAGCCCGTCGAGGAACCCATGCAGACCGGCATCAAGGCGATCGACGCCATGACGCCGATCGGTCGCGGCCAGCGGCAGCTCATCATCGGTGACCGCAAGACGGGCAAGACCGCCGTCTGCATCGACGCGATCCTCAACCAGAAGGCGAACTGGGAGTCGGGCGACAAGACCAAGCAGCTGCGGTGCATCTACGTCGCGATCGGTCAGAAGGGCTCCACCATCGCGGGCGTCAAGGCGACCCTCGAGGAGCACGGCGCGATGGAGTACACCACCATCGTCGCCGCCCCCGCCTCCGACTCCGCCGGATTCAAGTGGCTCGCGCCGTTCACCGGCTCCGCGGCCGGCCCGCACTGGATGTACGAGGGCGCCCACGTCCTCGTCGTGTTCGACGACCTGTCCAAGCAGGCCGACGCCTACCGCGCGATCTCCCTGCTGCTCCGCCGCCCGCCGGGTCGTGAGGCCTACCCGGGTGACGTCTTCTACCTGCACT
>CALMIW010000275.1 GCA_937864275.1 uncultured Dehalococcoidia bacterium | reverse complement strand
GGCGGCTGAGCGTCGACTTGCCGGAGCCGGAGGGGCCGAAGACGGCGATGCGGCGGCCAACGGGCACTTCTCGGGGCACGGCTCGCATCATACAGGCCGGGGGGCGGGCTCCAGGGGCCGCGAGGCGAACGCGATCATGCCCGCGAGGGCGGCGAAGAAGACGCCCGCAACCGCAAAGCCGAGCGCCAGGGACGTCGCCGCGAAGTAGGCCGCGCTCATGGGGCCGACCATGAAGGCGATGGCCTGGGCGGAGCTGGCGAGCCCGAAGGCCGTCCCGCGGCGAGCCGAATCGACGGTCGAGGCGATCATCGCGTTCGTCGCCGGCATGGAGGCGCCGTTGGCGATGGAAAAGGCGAGCAACCCGGCGATGAATGCCCACTCATTCCCGCCGAAGGCCAGCACCGGCGCGACCATCGCGGAGAAGAGCGTGAGCGCGATGAGGGTGCCGCGCAGGCCGGTCCAGTGCCCGAGGGCACGGGCGACGACGAGTACCCCGACGACACTGCCGGCTCCGGCCGCCGTGAACGCGATCCCGGAGAGGGCGCTGGCGCGGTCTTCGCCGGCGATATCTTTCAGGGCGATTGGAGTGGCCACCCGGATGAGCTGGTTCAGGGCGAAAAGACCGAAGTAGAGGACGACGGCCACCCAAAAGGTGCGGCTGAACCCGGAGGCCCACCCGGTCGAAAGCCGTATCCGATGCCGCGAGCCGCTCCGCGCGACGCTGGCGACACGCGCGGCCACGGTGTCCCGCGGGACGGCGAAGATAATCCAGGTAGCGGACAGCGCCGGGAGGATGGCACTCGCGGCAATCGCGCCGCGAAAGCCAAACAGGAGCGCCATCGCCGCCCCCGCGGCGGGGCCTAGCGTGCCGCCGAGGTACTGCCCGGCAGTGACGACGCCGAGCGCCTTGTCGAGCTTGTGGTCGGGCACGGAGACGCTGGTGAGCGCGATGGCTGCCGGGATGAACCCCGAGAACAACCCCTGCATCGTGAGCGAGACGACGATGACCCAGGGCGCATGGGCGACGGCCGCGATCGCCGTGGTGAGCGTTGCCGCGTAGAGCGCGCGGATGTACATCAACTTGCGGCCGTACCGGTCCGAGAGGACTCCCCAGAACGGCCCGGTGACGAGCCGGGCGACACCCTGGACGGAGGTGGCGATGCCGACCCAGAAGAGTGCGTTCGCATCGCTGGTGGCGCCGATATCCCGCAGGTAGAGCGGCAGGAAAGGCCACCAGAAGTTCATCGCGAAGCTGGCGAGGAAGGCGCCCGACCCGATGGCGATGGAGACCTTCAGGTAAGGGGCTGCTTCGTCCACCGCCGGCGTGACGACGGGCGATGGGCTTGCGGCAGCTTCGGACACGCGGGCCATCGTACAGCGGGCAGGAGTCAGGAGCGTCTTGACCAACCGGACTAAGTGGATCAAGTGGACTAAGTCCAGTCGGCACGATACAGTGGAACCATGCGCCAGGTGAACATCCACGAGGCAAAGACGCACTTCTCCGAACTGATCGCGGCCGTCGAACGAGGCGAAGAAATCGTGATCGCCCGGCGAGGGAAGCCGGTGGCGCGGATCCAGGCTGCCGAAGGTGAGGGGGCGCGAAAGCACGAACCTCGGTTCGGGTTCCTCAAGGGGAAGATCAACGTCCACCCCTCGTTTTACGATCCGATGACCGACGAGGAACTGGACGAGTGGTATGCCCCGCTGGAAGGCGTGGAAGAACTCTCCCCCGGCACTCGCACCAGCGAACGCAGGCGCCCGGCTTGAGAGTGCTCCTCGATACGAATGTGTTCCTCTTTTTCGCAGTGGGCTCGCGGAGGTTGTCGCCACGAGTCAGGAGCCTGATCGAAGAGCAGGAAGACGAGCTCATCGTCAGCGCGATCACGCCGTGGGAACTCGCCATCAAGGCCGCAGCTGGGCGAATCGAACTTCCTGGTTCAGCAGAATCGGTCTATGAGCTCGCACGCGCGGAGATCCGCGCGACGGAGTTGCCGATCCGGGCGGTGCATGCCCTGCGGGTGGGGGCGCTCCCGAGACTGCACGGA
>CALMIW010000274.1 GCA_937864275.1 uncultured Dehalococcoidia bacterium | reverse complement strand
ACGGCCGGGTGACGCGGCTCTACTCCATGCGCAACCCCGAAAAGCTCGTGCGCGCCAGCTAGACCCCGTCCGTCGCCCTCCGGACGATCTCACCCTTCAGCGACTCGAACTCCGCCGCGCTCAGCTCGCCGGCCTGCTTCATCTTCACCAGCGCCGAAAGGTCCGCCATCGCCTGCGGCAGGTCCTTGTCTGTCGGCCGAAGCGTCGGCACCGGCTGGTCGCCGTGCGAAGACGCATTTGGGTCGACGTCATTCGGTGGGATGACGGTCTCCATCCGCTGGCGCGCCGCCTCGGCGAGCGGCGCGGGCCGTTCGATGTCGCGCCGTTTCGCCGTCGTCCAGCTCCAGATGAAGTAGTACGTGGCGCCGCCGGCGAACACCAGCAGCAGGATGGCCCAGGGGATCAGCGCCCGGGGGCCCGAGACGCAGAACTGCGCGGCCGAGACGTCGCAGACGTCCTGCCCGCGCGAGTTTCGCGAAGGGCGGTTCGCCGCCTCGAGTGAATACCAGCCAAGCGCCAAACCGGGGAACCAGCAGAGGGCCAGGACCAGTCCCCGGTTCAGCATCGAAATCGCCCATCCGAGCGCGTCATCCAGCTTCAGCCCCATCCGGCTCAGGCCGCTCCGCGCCCGCATCGTCGCCAGCCACAGCAGCATCGCCGCGAAGTACACCTTGCCCTGGCTCCACGGATAGTCGCGTCCCGCGGTGGCGTTGCGCAGGAGAAGCGCCCCGGCGGCGGCAATCGCGAATGTCACGACCCAGCCGGCAAACCGCGGCCACCCGGGTTTCTCGGGAATCGGCCGGCCAAACATCATCCGGAAGATCTCAACGATCACGCGCACCTCTCCTGTCGCAGGTAAGACCGTCCAGCCCGGAGATTCTTACGGTGTGCTCCTCCCCAGTCATCCTTTTCGCTTCTCCCTTCCTCCTCTCCCCTCTACCATCCGCGGTGCATGGGCCCCCGCATCCTCATCCTCTGCCGCGGATACCTCGGCTCCCACATGTCCGCACCCGGCATCCGCGCGACCGCCCAGGCCCGCGTGCTCGCCCGTCACGTCCCAGGCGCGAAGGTCACCCTCGCCGGCACGAACCTCGACTTCGAGCAGCCGGAAGACGGCGTCTACACCGTCACCCGCTGGAGCGCGCGCAACATCCTCCAGCTCGTCGCCGGTCACGACATCATCATCAGTTCCATGCTCCCGCCCCACGTCGCGGGCTTCTTCCCGTTCAAACGCTTCGTCGTCGACCTCTTCTCGCAGTACGCCATGGAGTGGATGGAAGTCGGCATGCAGCACTACGAAGGGCGCCATCGCCGCGCCTGGGTCGAACGCACCCGCACCGTGCTCTCCATGCAGCTCACCTTCGCCGACTTCGTCCTCACCTGTAACGAGCGCCAGCGCGACAGCTACGTCGGCATGATGATCTCGCTCGGCCTCATCTCGCCGCGCGTCTACGACGCCGACCCGACACTGCGCCGCTACATCGATTCCGCGCCCCACGGCATCCGGCCCGAACTGCCGGAACCAGGCCCCCGTGTCCTCCGCGGCGTCCGCGAAGGCTTTGCCGAAGACGACCGCATCATCATCTGGAACGGCGGCATCATTCAGTGGTACGACCCGGCGACACTCCTCGAGGCGCTGCGCATCCTTAGGCGGGACGACATCAAGCTCCTCTTCCTCGGCGCCGCCTACCCCGGGATCAAGGAACTCGGCAAGGGCGTCCGCTTCCAGGACGCCAAGGCCATCGCCGAGCGTAACGGCCAACTCGACCGCACCGTCTTCTTCGAGGAAGGCTGGGTCTCGCACGAAGTCGCCAAGCGCTACGTCCAGGAAGCCGATATCTCGGTCTGCTGCTACTTCGACAACCTGGAGACGCGCTACAGCCACCGCACCCGCTTCGTCGACCTCATCTGGGCCGAACTCCCCTTCATCTGCACCCACGGCGATGTCCTCGCCGAAGAGGTCGCGCAGAACACCTGGGGCGTCGTCGTCCCGGAAGAGGACCCGCCCGCGCTCGCCCGCGCCATCGAGAAGTTGATCGACGACCGGGACTTCCACGCCCGCTGCAAGGCAAACCTCGCCGCTTCGCGCGCCTCGCTCCAGTGGGACGAGACCATGAAGCCGCTTATCGACTTCTGCAGCCAGCCGGAGGCGAGCCTCTCGCCGAAGTGGGAACGCATCCCGGGGCTCACCCAGCGCATCGGCACCTACGTCGGCCGCCGCACTGTCTTCAACCTCTACGACAGGGGGCTGAAGCGGAGGCATGAACGGGAAGAGGCGCTGGAGCGCCGCGCCTCCCTGGCCGCCAGGCCCGCCGAAAGTGGATAGACGGGAGTACCGCCGGCGGCTCGCCAACCGGCCGAACGACGTGCGCTTCGAGGAAGTCGAGCGGCTGCTGGGCCTCTACGGTTGGGAACTTGATACCATTCGAGGAAGCCATCACGTCTTCAAACGCGACGGCAAAGACCTCATCTCGATTCCCCTTCGGAGGCCGCGTATCCTCGCTGTCTACGTCCGCAGGGTGCTCGACCTTACCGGGGAGGACGACGCATGACGCCTTCTGACATCGAACGGGAAGTTCAGCGCAGGGTCCGCCTGCCGTACCACCGGGTCATCAGCGGCGACGAAGCTGAAGGTTTCCTCGGAGAGGTCCCGGAACTCCCTGGCTGCCTCACCGCCGGCGTGACCGCCGCCGAAGCCCTCGCCAACCTCGATGAGGCGATAGGCGCGTGGGTCGAAGCCGCCCTGAAGAACGACATTGCCATCCCCGAACCGGCCCGCGGCCCGGTGTCCGTGTCCGCGTGAGCAAACTCCTCGTCCTCTCCCGCGCTACCGTTGGCCCCCGCATGGCCAGCCCGGGTGTCCGGGCCTACCAGCTCGCCGGCGCGCTCGGGCGCGCCCTGCCGGATGGGGAGATCACCCTCGGCGTACCGGGCGATAAGGGCGAGATCGCCCCGCCGGCCCCGAACGTCCGGATGCAGGCCTGGAGTTCCAACGGCGAAGCCTCCTTCATGGAGATCGGAAGAGCACACGTCTGAACTCCAGTCACGTGGCCTTATCTCGT
>CALMIW010000273.1 GCA_937864275.1 uncultured Dehalococcoidia bacterium | reverse complement strand
CGAGGGGGCGATCCGCGTGGCAGAAGTGGCCCAGGCCACGGTCGATATCTCGTGGCGCCATGGTGCTGCCCGGAATCACACCGGGACGCACCTGCTTCATGCGGCGTTGCGCCAGGTGCTCGGTTCCCACGTGCGCCAGCAGGGCTCGCTCGTCACCCCCGATCGCCTCCGCTTCGACTTCACCCACCTCGAACAGACTCCCCGCTCGGCGTTGACCGATGCCCAGCAGATTGCGAACGAGAAGGTCCGCCACGATCTGGAAGTTGGCTGGCGCACGACGGGCTACCGCCAGGCGGTCGAAGGTGGGGCGCTCGCCTTCTTCGGCGATAAGTACGGCGCGGATGTCCGCGTGGTCGAAATCAAGGACGCGGGGATGACCTTCAGCGCCGAGTTGTGCGGTGGCACGCACGTCCATCGCACCGGCGAGATCGGCTTCGTCCACATCGTCCGCGAGTCGGCCGTCGCCGCGGGTACCCGCCGCATCGAGGCCCTCACCGGGCGCGCCGCCGAGGCCCACCTCATCGAGCAACAGGACCGCCTGCTCAAGATCGCCGAGAAGCTCGGCACCGGCCCGACCGAGATCGAAGAGCGCCTGGACGCCATGCAATCCGAGCTCGAGCGGCTGCGGAAGCAGGGCGGCGAACTGCAGCGGCTCCAGGGAGCCTCGATGAGCGACGGGCTCATCGAAGGAGCGCAGAAGGTTGGCGAGACGTTCCTGGTCGTCGCCCGTGCCGACGTGTCCTCCCAGGACGTCCTTCGCGATATCGCCGACCGGGTGCGCAACCGGCTCAAGCCCTCGCTCGTCGTGCTTGCGGCCAACATCGACGGCCGCCCGGCGTTCCTCGCGGCGGCATCCCCGGAACTCGTCGAGCGCGGCGTCCACGCGGGCAACCTCATCCGAGAGATCGCTCGCGTCGCGGGCGGCGGCGGCGGTGGCCGTCCCGATATCGCGCAGGCTGGTGCGAAGGACGCGTCGCTCATCGACGCAGCCCTCGCCGAGGGCCGAAGGCGCGCAATGGAAGCACTTTCCGGGTAACAGTCCCGGTGGGAGCGAGGTGGTGGTGTGGCGATGGAGGGACCGGGCCCGGCTGTCGGCGATGACGGGGCGGCGCCGCGCGAAGATGTCGCCAGCGTCGTCCTCGTCGAGCGCGCCGAAGATGTCGCGGCCATCTGCGGCCGCGGCGATGCCGCCCCACCCTGGGCAGTTGTCACCCACGCTCCAGAAGGCAACCGCCAGCTCAGCACCGAGCTCGGCATGCGCCGGCTCATCCACCACGCCCAGGACGGTGGCAAGGTCATCGCCATCGCCACGCGTTCCGGCTCGCTCGCCTCTCGCGCCCGGGAACTGGGCGTCCCGGTCTCCCGAAAGCCCCAGGACGTGCGCTGGGATGCCGGCGGGAAGCACGTCATCGGCGCCGGCAGGTTCAGCCTGGCCGCACCGAGCGTCGGACGCTACGTCCAGGTCGGGATCATCGCCGCCGTCGCCTTCGGCGCCCTCTTCCTCGTCCTCACCGTGGGCCCCTCCGCGAAGGTGACAGCCTATCCTCCGACCGAGACCGTCAGCGAAGTCGTCACCATCACCGCCTCCGAGTCTCGCACCGAACTGGATCTCGAAACGCTCGAGGCGCCCGCCAGCCGTATCTCCAGCGAGCAGAAGTTCACCCTCGCGGCCAAGACGACCGGATCTACCCAGGTCGGCACGCTACCCGCGAAAGCCACGGTCACCATCACCAACGCCACCCAGGCCGCCGTCGTTGTCGCCCAGGGCACCGTCCTCCTGGCGGCGCCGGACTTCTTCCCGTTCATCGTCGATGAGACGGTTACAGCGCCTCCGGGCGGCTCCGTCGATGCCACTGTCACGGCGAAGCGCCCGGGCGTTGCTGGCAACGTTGCCGCCGCCGCCATCGCCGGCTGGGAAGCCGAGCGGCTCCGCTTCCTCAAGGTCTCCAACACCGCCCCGGCCGCCGGCGGCGTGAGCGAACCACGGCCGGCGGTCGACCCGAAGGATGCCGCCGGATTGACCGAACTGGCGAAGACCCTCGAACGCTCCGAGGCGGTGACGCAGGCGCTCGTCGATGCGCGCCCACACGACGCCGTCTTCCTGGGCACGGCCACCACGAGAGTCGAAATCGGGGACGCCCGTCCCGCCGTCGGCACCCCTGCCGATGTCGTCTTCCTCGAAGTGACCGTCAGGCTTTCGGCGCTGGCGCTCCTGGAGGACACGCTCGACCAGATCGCCCGTCACGTCCTGTCCGGGGCTTCGGGCGCCGGCGAGTTCGTCCCCGGCACTGTCCGGGCCATCGAAACCGGCGCGCGGCAACTCGATGCCGACACCGCGACCGTCAAGACCGAACTGCGCGTCCAGGGCGAGTTGGCTCGCGGCGTCACCGTCGCGGATATTCGAGACGCCGTAAAGGGGAAGTCAGAGGCGGACGCGCGGTCGACCCTCTCCGGGCGGTATGGTATTCAGGATGCAGATGTCCGGCTGCCCGGATGGGCGCCGCGGTTGCCGCTGTTCGGGTTCCGGATCGACGTGAACCTCGCGGCCCGCGAAGCGGCGGCCGGCGCCGGCGCCGCCCTCCCGAATGGCAGAACAGCAACCGCAACCACAACTGCAACCCCGGCTCCTGGCGCTGGATCCCGGTGAAGCGCGTATCGGCGTGGCCGTGAGCGACGACCTCGGCCTGTACGCCCACACGCGGCCGGCGATCCGCACCAGGTCGCTGCCCGAAGCTGTGCGAGCCGTCCTGAAGCTGGTCCAGCAGGAAGCCGTCTCCGAAGTCGTCGTTGGCCTGCCTCTCACGCTCTCGGGAGCGCGCGGCCACCAGGCCGAGCAGACACGGCCACTCGTCGAGGCGCTTCGCGCGGCGCTGACGATCCCTGTCCGCGAAGTCGATGAGCGTCTCTCCTCCGCCCAGGCGGCTTCCGCCAGCCCCGGCCTTGGCGGCAAACGCGATGGCACGCTCGATTCAGCCTCTGCGGCGGTTGTCCTCCAGGGAGTCCTCGATTCCCGTCGCCGACGGGGGGCGCGGGGAGCGGGCGCTTCATCACGCCCCTCGGCGCTGTTGGTGTTGCCGTCACCGTCATCGCGATTCTCGTCGCAAGCTACTTCCTCGCGATGACTCCCGGAAGCCAGTTGGGCGACGACCTGGTCAAATCCGTCGAACCCGCCGCCGACCGCGAGCAGGTTGGCTACACCCTCCCGGATGGGCGCAGCGCCGGCGATATCGGCGCCGACCTCGAACGCCTCGGCGTCATTGATTCCGGGGTGCAGTTCGAGTTCCTGGTAAGCCTGATGGGCATCCAGCATCAACTGAGCACCGGCGACTACCTCCTGAAGAAGAACTCGTCGATCGTCAGCGTCGTCACGGAACTCACGGTGCAGGAGCAGGTGCCTGTCCTGAAGGTCACGTTCCCCGAGGGCATCCGCATCGAGGAGATGGCGCTCATCGCCGAGACGGCGGGGTTCGGCAGCCGCGAATCGTTCCTGGCTGCCACGAAAACCGCCGAACTCCCTCCTGCCTTCGCCGCAGCCTTCCCCGCCGGCGCCACCCTCCAGGGGTACCTCTTCCCGGACACGTACATCATGCCGGTCGGGTCCACTCCCGAGGATCTCATCGCCTACATGCTCCGTACGCTGGATCTTCGCTTCTCGCCCGAACTGCGTGCGGCGGCCGAATCCCGCGGACTCGACACCCACGAGGCGCTAACCCTCGCTTCCATTGTCGAACGCGAAGCCGTCGTGGCCTCAGAGCGGCCGCGGATCGCCGGGGTGTTCTACAACCGCCTCGCGGCTGGAGACATGCTCGGCGCCGACCCGACGGTGCAGTATGCGGTCTCGCTCGTCGCAACCTCGGTCGAGACGTTCGGCTACTGGAAGAAGGAGCTGACGCTGGAGGACCTCGAGATCGACTCGCCCTACAACACGCGGAAGTTCCCCGGCCTTCCTCCGGCGCCGATCGCCAACCCCGGCCTCGCTTCCATCGAAGCGGTTGCGAACCCGGAACAGACGGACTTCTACTACTTCGTCGCCGACGCCAAGGTGGGTGATGGCTCGCACGTGTTCGCGGTGACGCTGGGCGAACATGAACGCAACATCCAGCTCTACGGCGCACCGTGACGCGCCGCGCCGGCATCATCGGCCACCCGGTGGCCCACTCGCTCTCGCCGGTCTTCCAGGGCGCCGCGTTCGCACACTGTGGCCTGGACGCCCGCTACGAGGCCTGGGACACGCCCGCCGAGGGCCTCGCGCAGCGCGTGGCCGCCCTCCGCGCCCCGGATGTGCTCGGGGCGAACGTCACCATCCCGCACAAGGAAGCTGTCATCCCGCTCCTCGATGAGCTCGGTGGCCAGAGCGCCCGCGTTGGCGCGGTGAACACGATCGTCAACCGCGAGGGTCGGCTCTTCGGCTTCAACACCGATGGCCCCGGCTTCGTGGCCGCCCTCAAGAACGAAGCCGCCTTCGATCCCGCTGCCCGGAGCATCCTGCTTCTCGGCGCCGGCGGCGCGGCCCGCGGCATCGCCTTCGCCCTGGCGGAAGCGCGTGCTGCCGGCATCGGCATCTGGAACCGGACACCGGATCGCGCCAGCCGCCTCGCCCGGGATGTGACGGCGTCCGGAGGAATCGTCCATACCGCCCACGCCCCGGACTCGGACGGTTACGACTGCATCGTGAACTGCACGTCGGTGGGCATGGAGGGCACCGGCGCGGAAGCGGCGAGTCCCTGTGACTTCGCCGGCGCCCGCCCCGGCGCCCTCGCGGTCGATATCGTGTACAAGCCCGAGGAAACCGCCTTCCTGCGCGCGGCGAAGTCCGCCGGATTGCGTAC
>CALMIW010000272.1 GCA_937864275.1 uncultured Dehalococcoidia bacterium | reverse complement strand
GCCACACCGATGACGAAGTGGACGAAGGGCGGGCCGAAGAACGGGCCCATCATGCGGATGTCGGTCGGGCTGGGGACGGCGGGGCTACCGGTGTGGGAGTGGTAGAAGCCGGCGAGCTCCATCCCGGCGTCGTCGATCGCCATCTCGTGCTTGCGGGTTTCGAGCGGGTCGATGCTGAAGCGGTAGGGGCTGGCTTCCTTGTTCTTCGCCCTGCGGACGGCCGCGACTACGCCGTCTTTGGTTGCCAAGAGTCCGCAACACTCGATGGGGGCATCCTCGAGGGCGTGCGTCACCATCGCATCGATGTGTTCGCGTTTCAGGCGTATGGCAACCGTCATCCCGGCCTCCGCTGTAGTCATGATCCCATTGTGCCGGATCGGGAGGGCAGGGGTAACGCGCCATTCGGGTGGCGGGAAACAGAAAACCCCTCGCGGCCAGCGAGGGGTCTCCGGAGGTAGTTGGCGAGGAAGCCTAGTTACAAGTCTCGTTGTTCGCGTCGAGCAGGGTGATCTCCTGGGTTGGGGTGCCAGGCGTCATGATGAGGACGACGCCGGAGAAGCCCGGGATCGTGGAGATACCACCGGCGTCGACGGCGTTGACGTAGGCCGGGATGCCGTTGGCGGTGTTGAAGTAGTGCTGCCACTGCTGGTTGGGGCCGTCCCAGATGTAGATAGCCTGCCAGTTCGCGGCGGGGGTGCACTTGGGGAACTGGTCCGGGCTGACGCTGCCGGACCGGATGGCACCAACGTAATGGATGTTGCAGCCAGCCGAACCGCCGGAGCAGACGCCCCCGACGGTGCTGGTGTGTTTCGCGACGGCGACGCCAAGCGTTGCGCCGAGAATCGTCGCGACCCCGGCTCCCGCGGCGACCACCGCAAGTGCTTTTCTATGAATCCAGCTCATTTGTCCTCCCGCGCAACCCATGCGGCGCAGTCTCACTACCCTAGCAACCGTGACATATACATGCACCAAGTGAAACGCTCGCGAAGTCCGGGGAGTTGCCACAACGCTGTAAAACGTTCGTAAAAAGGGGCACTCCGGATTCGACAACGCGTGTGTCCTTTACACTGCACGACATGCCAACGACCGTGTTGCTTGTCCGTCATGCCGAAACCTACGGCAACATCGAAGGCCGCTTTTGCGGCCACTCCGAAACCGAACTCACTCCCAAGGGAATCGAACAGGCCCAGGCGCTGGGGCGGCGTCTCCGGGGCCAGCGCTTCGACGCAGCGTACTCATCGGACCTCTCGCGCGCGCACCGCACGGCGCTGCACGCCCTCGAGCATCACGCGGAACCGCTCGCCCCGGTCCTCGACCCCGGACTGCGGGAGATGCACTACGGGGAGTGGGAGTCGCTCAACGGCCGCGAAATCGGGGAGAAGTACCCGGACCAATTGCGCGAGTTCTTCCGCTGCAAGGTCCCTGCGCCGGGAGGGGAGTCCATCCAGCAGGTGCGCGAACGGACGGCAACCGCGCTGCGCCGGACGGTTTCGGCGCACCCGGAGAGCACGATTCTGGTGGTCTCCCACGGGAACGCGATCATGGCCATGATCGCCGAACTCCTGAACGTCCCGCACGAGAGCAGCTGGTCGTTCGCGGTGGCGAACACCTCGATAACACGGATGACTTTTTCGAAGAGCGGGCGGATGACGCTGACCGGGTTCAACGACCACGGGCACCTGGAAGGCGCGGCGGCACCGACGGCGGTGTTCGGCTAAACCCGGCGTCCCGGGCGTGAGCGCCTTAGCGCGCGACCGGCTTGGGCGTGGGCGTCCGCGTCGGCGGTTTCTGCGTGGCCGTTGGCGTCGGCGTCCAGGTCGGCGTCGGGGTGATCGTGGGCGTCGGGGTGATCGTCGGCGTATTCGTCGGCGTCGGCGTTTCGGTCGGGGTTGGGGGAGGGCCGGAGGGCGCCGCGGCGGCGGCTGCCCCGCCGGAACTCGGGAACCAGAGCGGCCCGTCGCTGAGCGGCGTACCGGCCGGGATGTGGAACTCGAGGTAGTGCTCGGGGTTGACCGGAGTGTCCAGCCAGCGGATTTCGAAGTGCAGGTGCTCACCGGTTGAGAACCCGGTGCTGCCGGTGATGCCGATGACGGCCTCCGGGTTCACGGCGTCGCCGGAAGTGACCTTCATCTGGCTGAGGTGGCCGTAGAGCGTGCTCCAGCCGTCGCCGCAATCGATGAAGACGTGGTTGCCGTAGGTGTAGGAGTAGCTCGCATCCGAGACGGTGCCGGTGCAGGCGGCGTAGACGTTCGAATGGCTCAGGCCGTCGAGCGCGAGGTCGATGCCTCCGTGGATGAAACCGGCGCCGCGGTTTTTCGCGCCGTAGCGGTCGGTGACCTTGCTCCACTCGCGCAGCGGCATGGAGAAGCGGCTGTTCGAGGCGGCCGAGACCTGGCCGTCGTCGGGGAGTTGTTCCGGCTGAGGCTCGGGGACGGCGCCTTCTTCCGTGATGTACGGCTGCTGCTGCGCCGTGGTCGCGGTGTTGGCGGGCGTGTTCGCGCTGGCCGAAGTGGCGCCACTCGTGGGCAGGCCGGCGGCGGCGGCCACCTTGTCGTCGCCCGACGAATCGCCCGGCGCACGCGCGGCGAGACCCGCGGCGATGCCCGCCAGCAACGTCGCTCCGAGCATGATCCGCACAGCGTGCGTGCCCGGCAGCTTCCTCCCAACCAACCTGCGCATCGTTTTCACAATCGGCTAAACCGGCCGGTATGGCCAGAGAGGGTCTGCCGATTCTTACCGGGCGTTTCCCCAATTCTTCCGCCGGGGGCGCGAAATGCCGACTCCGGTAGACTTGGTGCCGTGCCGATTCTCGAAACCCGCGGCCTGGTAAAGCGCTACGGCAGCGTCACGGCCCTTGGCGGGCTTGACCTCTCGCTGGAACCGGGCGTGATCGGGCTGGTGGGCGCGAACGGCGCCGGCAAAAGCACGCTCATCAAGATCCTGCTGGGGCTCATCGAAGCGACCTCCGGCACGGCCCAGGTGCTCGGCTACGACGTGGTCGCGCAGGGGACGCTGCTGCGCCAGTTCGTTGGCTATATGCCCGAACACGACTGCCTTCCCGGGGACGTGAGCGCGACCGAGTTCGTGGCGCACATGGCCCAGATCAACGGGCTGCCGCGTTCGGCGGCGCGCGAACGGACAGCGGAGACGCTGCGGCACGTCGGCCTCTTCGAAGAGCGCTACCGCGAGATGCGCGGGTATTCCACCGGCATGAAGCAGCGAGTCAAGCTGGCGCAGGCACTCGTCCACGACCCGCGCATCCTGTTCCTGGACGAGCCGACCAACGGCCTCGACCCGGCCGGCCGGGACGAAATGCTCGAACTGGTGCGCCGGACCGGGAACGAGTTCGGCATCTCGATCATCATGGCCTCGCACCTGCTCGGGGAGATCGAGCGGGTATGCGACCACCTTGTCGTCATCGATGCGGGGCACCTGATGCGGAGCGGCCCGATCCGCGATTTCACCGCCACGACCGGGACGCTCGCGATCGAAGTGGACGGCGACGTCGCGACGCTGCACCGCCAGTTGCTGGCCGCCGGCCTCGAGGCCGTGCATGAAGGACGCCAGGTCCTGGTGGCGCTCGATGGAGACGCCGCCTACGACGTCATCCGGGACGCGTGCGACGACTGG
>CALMIW010000271.1 GCA_937864275.1 uncultured Dehalococcoidia bacterium | reverse complement strand
GTAGTTCCGATCGAGGAATTCAGTGATGCGGTTGAGGCGGGCGGGATCGAAGCCGGCCTCTTCGGGGTTGAGTTCCGTGCGTGGTCTCGATTCGAGGTGGAGTAAGCGGGCGGATCCTACACGCCCCGGGCAGTGCGATTGAAGTGCGGCGCTGTGCCAGAGGCCGCGCGGCGCTAGGATCTCCAGCCTATCCCGCAGGAGGGGCGGCCATGACCCAAGCACTCGACCTTGTGAAGTTCGAATCGCTGACGCCGGAGGCGATCGCCCGGGCGTGCAAATCGGCGATGGACGGCTGCGACGCCGTTATCGCCGATGTGGTGGCGGTGCCCGCCGGCAAGCGCACGTTCGCCAACACGCTGCTGCCGCTGGAGGAAGCGACTGAACTGGTGGCGCAGGCTTCCGGGCAGCATGCGTTCATGGCCTACGTCTCGGCCGACGACGCACTGCGCGCCGCCGCGCGGGAATGGGACGAGAAGCTCGACAAGTACATGGTCGGCCTCAGTTTCCGCGAGGACCTGTACGAGGCGATCAAAGCGTTTGCAGCGACCGACGAGGCGAAGGCACTCCCCGGCGAGGACGCGCGCTGGCTGGCGTTCGAACTGCGCGACTACCGCCGCAACGGTTTCGACCTGCCGGAGGAGCAGCGCCAGAAGGTGCGCGAACTGTTCGACAAGCTGGTCGAACTGGATGTCCAGTTCCGCAAGAACATCGACGAGTACGAAGACGGCATTGTCGTCACGCGCGAGCAGGTGGCGATGATGCCGGACGCCTGGGTGGAGAGCCTGGCGAAGGTGGAGGAGGGAGGCGAGACGAAGTACAAGGTCTCGCTGGACTACCCGGAGATCCAGCCGTTCATGGCGAATTGCCCAGATGGCGAGCTTCGGCGGCAGCTGTTCGAGAAGGATCAGCGCAAGGGCGGCGCCGTGAACGTCGGAATCCTGGAAGAGGCGATCCGGGTGCGGAACGAGATCGCGACGATGCTGGGATACGACTCGTGGGTCGCGTACCGCACGGAAACGCGGATGGCGAAGACCCGCGACAGCGTGACCGGCTTCCTGCGAGACCTCCGCGGCAAGGTGACGTTGAAGGCGGCCGAAGACCTGCAGCAGATGCACGACCTGGCGAAGGCGCGGTCCGGAGCGGACACAGTCAACATCTGGGACTGGCGTTATTACCATAACGAGCTTCTGAAGACGAAGTTCGCGGTGGACGAGTTCGAGGTGGCGAAGTACTTCCCGCTGGATGCGGTGCTCGAAGGGCTGTTCGGGGTTTACCAGCACATCCTGGGCGTGAGGTTCACCGAGGCGCCGGAGGCACCCCGCTGGCACCCGGACGTGCTGGCGTACGACATTTCGGAGGCTGGCGGCGGGGATCCGTTCGCGCGGTTCTACATGGACCTGTTCCCGCGGCCGAACAAGTACGGCCACGCGGCCGCCTTCACGCTGCGGCGGGGCCGCCGGCTGCCCGACGGGAGCTACCAGTTCCCGGTCAGCTCAATCGTCGCGAACTTCACGAAACCCTCTTCGACGCAGCCCTCGCTCCTCCGCCACGGGGAGGTCGACACGTTCTTCCACGAGTTCGGCCACATCATGCACCAGACGCTCACGCGCGCTGAGCGCTCCCGCTTCAGCGGCACGCAGACGGAGCGCGACTTCGTGGAGGCGCCGAGCCAGATGCTCGAGCACTGGTGCTGGGAAGCAGCGGTGCTGTCGTCGTTCGCGCGGCACTACGAGACGGGCGCGCCGCTTCCGAAGGAGATGGTGGACTCGCTGATCGCGGCGAAGCAGCTGGACTCGGGGATCATGGCGCTGCGGCAGCTGTTCTTCGCGACGCTGGACCTTGCGTATCACTCGCCCGGGTTCGATGGCGACACGACCTCCACGCTGGAGGCGCTGCACGGCATCACCGGCTTCCCGTACACGCCCGGCACGCACTTCCAGAGCGGCTTTGGCCACCTCTTCGGCTACGACGCCGGGTACTACGGCTACCTCTGGTCCCAGGTCTTCGGCGACGACATGTACACGAAGTTCGAAGCCACGAGCCCGATGGATACGGAGACGGGCCTTCATTACCGCAAGACCATCCTCGAACGCGGCGGCACCGTCGACGGCGACCAACTCGTGCGCGATTTCCTGGGTCGTGAACCGAACAGCGAGGCGTTCCTGCGGGGTTTGGGGTTGGAGGTGTGAGCGGGCGGGGGCGGTGGTTCCGACGGTCACGGCTTTCGCCGCCTTCGTCGTACCGGCGGCCTCCAGCTCGGCGCTAATCCGCAACTCCCGCGACGG
>CALMIW010000270.1 GCA_937864275.1 uncultured Dehalococcoidia bacterium | reverse complement strand
GGCGGGGGCCAGCACGTCCAGCACGGCCTCGACGGCCTTGCGCACGCCCTTGCCCAGGTAGCGCTCGTCGCCGTCCCGCAGCTCCACGGCCTCGTGGGCGCCGGTCGAGGCGCCCGAGGGCACCGCGGCGCGGGCGAACGATCCGTCGTCCAGGAGCACCTCCACCTCGACGGTGGGGTTGCCTCGCGAATCGAGGATCTCCCGGGCTCCGACCTGCTCGATAAGCGCCATCTGTGCTCCTTGGGGAAGTTCGTGGTTCGTGTCAGGGGGTCGGCGCCGCTCCCGTGGGCGCAGTACCGCTGGTCATTGTTCCACGTAGTCGAGCGGGGTGGGTCGAGGCGTGCGGTGACTACAACCCTTCGGGTGCGCTGCGCCTCGACTCGGACGTGGTGAGACTCCCCCGGGGATCGGCCCTCCCCACTCGTACAGATTCGTAATACGATAGCGGTCATGGAGCGGAAGATTCAGGGCCGGCCGGTCCCAGAAGAACAACTTGACGAGTGGGTTGCCGAAGCCGAGAAGGGCTACGACCCTGCCTGGCTGAAGAAGCGGATGGGGCGACCCGCGAGGTCAAGCGAGGCCGCACAGGTTGTCCCGGTCCGCCTTACCGCCGCCGAGCTTGCGGCGGTCATGGCTCGCGCCGACCGAGACCACCTCAACAGGTCCGAGGCGATCCGCCAGGCTCTGGCCGAGTGGGCCGCCGCTTCGTGATCATCCGAAGTTCCGCCCGGACACACGGCATCACCGACGACGACATACGGGCGGCCTTCGACACCGCTACCCTCTCCGGCCCCCTGGACGACGAACACCCGCAACGGGTACTCGTCTTGGGATTCGATAGGCAAACCAGGGTTCTCGAGCTTGTCGTGCTGTTCTACGACAACGGCCAGATTGAGGTCATCCACGCGATGAAGGCGCGCCGGACCTATCTTGAACTGCTCGAATGACACCGATATCCGATCTGGATGGTCGAAGAACCATTCCGCATCGACGCCAGGGACCTCGAAAGCGATAGCGCTGCTCACGGCTTTCTTGAAGGCCGGACTGCACTTCTTGCGAGCACGTTCTCCGGTGGCGCCGCGACGGTCGCAGCCCAGCTCAAGTCTCTCGGCTTCGTCGTGTCGTCCGAACGATCGCCGGACTGACCTGAGTTAGCCCCTCTAGTGCCCCGCTGAGCACCGGCACTACCGGTACGGGAACCCTTAGCCACAGGGGGTCAAGCAGTCTTGACGCCCACTCAGAGGCTGCGTCCACCGCCAGCACCAGTTCCTAGACTGGCGGGGTGGGTTGTCTGGCTCGTGCACCGATGTCCGCGATGACGTCGCTTAGATCCGCGTCGTCAACGTCCACGTAGCGGCCCACAGCCACGTCGGCCCACCCCTGATCGGCAGCTGCGCGGAGAGCAGCGAGCCTGGCCGCGTCCTCGGCATCTCGCCGCTCCAGCAGCCGAAGCCCTTCACACACGACCTCGCTCGCATTCTGGTAGCGCCCGGATGCCACCAGGCGCTCGACCAACTCGTGTTGGTGCTGGCTCAGAACAACATTCCGTGTCGGCATACTCATCACCCCCGTTGCAGGATATGCCGATCCCGCGAGTACGGAGAGGCCTCATGCGCACCGCGAGATCAGCCTGTGACGCACCGATGCGCGGCCGGAATTCCGGCCGCGACGGGTCGGTCTCGTCGTCGTCATTACTCTCGTGCCCCTTCCCCTCCCCACACAGGCGCGCCCGCCCCGGCCACCCACCTCGCCCTTGCCGTCTCGGCGCCGGCCGATCCTGGCGATGTCGTACCCCGCCCCTAGAGCGAGCCTGACCCCCCGCCTGGACCACCCCGGAGAACCACCCAGGAGAACACCGTGGACGCACCCGCCCTCGTCACCGCCCGCGCCGGGGCGGCGATCTGATGGCTGCTCGGTCACCGCGCTCGACAACCAGGAAGCGGAAGACGAGTTCCACACGGGCGAAGTCGGCCAGGAGGCCGAGCGCGGCGCAGGCGGCCCCGACGATCCCGCCCGGCCAGCGGGTGTGGCTCCTGGAGCTCCCGTGGGGCGGACTGGACGGCGGAACCCCGGCCGGGGTGACCTACTACAAGTCGCTCACCGCGCACGCCTACGTCGGCACCTCCCTGCCGAGCCCGCTGGAGCCCTACGCCAGCAAGCCGTACTCCTACCTGCGCCTGCTGGAGGACGAGCTCAACGGCAGCGCCGGCCCGGGCGCGACCGCCGCGCCGATGAGTCTGCGCCCGGAGCAACGCGCGGATGCGGACGCGATCGCGTCTGCGGCCGACCGCGGATTCCGGCAGGTGCACCTGGGCAACGATGTGGGGACCGGCAAGACCCTGGTGGCGGTGGCCGCGGCGAAGGCCATCGCCGCGGCGCGCGGCGCCCGCACGATCCTCGTGACGGTGGACCGGCCGGCGCGGATGACCATCCCGTCGTGGCGGCGCACCATCGCGGCGCTGGATGGTGACGAACAGGGCG
>CALMIW010000269.1 GCA_937864275.1 uncultured Dehalococcoidia bacterium | reverse complement strand
CCCTGTCGCCGGACCATCAGGTGGCGACAGACCCGCAGGAGGCCGAGCGGATCGGGCTCGTCTCCAAAGTCGTGCCCCCGGACGGACTCATGCCGGCGGCCATGGAGATGGCCCGCAAGATCGCGCAGAACCCGCCGATCGCCCTTCGCTACATGAAGGAGGGCCTCCGCCGCTCCGTCCACGGCACCATGGCCGAGATGGGCGAGTACGTCGGCAACTCGCTCGCCTACCTCTTCACCACCGAAGACCACAAAGAAGGTGCGATGAGTTTCGTGGAGCGCCGGGAACCGGTCTTCAAGGGGCGGTAGCCAGCGGTCATCGGCCAAAGCATCCCAGCGCCCTTGACGGCCATGTCGAAGTCGTGTTCACTTCGCCACCTTCTGTTGTGAGGCAGTGAACATGATTGCCGATGGCGCGCGCGAAGTGATCCCCGAGAGGCTGAACGAGCTGCTCCTCATCGAGCACCGGGTCTGGGAGGAAGCCGGACGGCTGAGCCGGTCCCTACCCACGGATGAAGCAGCAGCCGCGCTCTTGGCGACCACGGCGAGCCAGGCCGAAGCCCCACCAGCCAGCGGCTCGGCCCCCGACCCTGGGCAATCGCGCGCACCACATCCAGCGGCTAAGAGCGCGGCTCGCGGGGTACGGAACTCATCCCGCGACCTCCCGCAGGCAGGCGTCAGCACACACGGGGGGCCAGAAACCGTCCGACGCTTTGCGCCGAGTCTTCACGCTCCTGGGCGAAGCCACGATTGGCTACGCAGCCCTTGCCCCTGTTGCCAACCGGTTCCGCGATAGCGCAGTGAACGCGCCAGAGGGAATGACAGGGCACCTCGCACGCGACCACAGCCAGGACTACTTGGCGGCGATGGGCCGGATCGGCGGGACACTGCAGGCGTGCGTCCTCCGGGAACTGACAGCTGCAGGCCACGACTGCCAGTGCACCTGCCCTGCGTGCGGCCTCGGGCTGTGCGTCTGTGGCATTGGAAGTCGAGCAGGTTTCAACGAGGCATGGCTGGCAGCGCGGCCCGTGACAGACAACACCGAACTCACGATCCCCGCGCCGCGGGCAACGAGTGCAGCTGCCGCAGCGGGTTTCAAGGAAGCAGACCGATTGCTATCGGGCGACGGAGCCACGTTCACTTCGTATCCGCAACTGCAAACCACCATCCGCGCGCGTGAAATAGGTGAGCGGATACCGTTCGAGGTGAACAGGGAGGGCAGGACGCTCAACCTCACGGCCGTGCGCGCGGATGATGTGGCGGCCAATGAGCTCCCCCTCGACTGCGAGGCGCCCGCGGGCGCCGTCTTCTACCTTGACCGGGCGCGAGACCTCCGCCAGCGGCTGCGCCGGCGAAGCGCCGCGGGAGAAGCACCCAGGGGCCTCGGAACGCTCAGTGTTCGGGAGACGCAGGTGCTGCGATTGGTCGCCGACGGGGCCACGAACCCCATGATCGCAGCGAAGCTCCGGATCAGCCGGGCGACGGTCGCCCGGCACGTGGCGAACATCTTGGCGAAACTCGACGTTTCGAATCGGTCCGAGGCTGCGGCCCTGGCTGCCGTCAACGGCCTCGGCAACGACTGAAACCGCTCCTTCGGGCTGCGCATGGCTCAGATGGATGATGTTTGCCGCGCGGCGAGGGCCTACCGTGCCCGCATCCAGGAATCGGAGGGTCCCCGTGGCAGTCATCACCCTGAAAGACACTCGCCAACCAGTCGGCGGCACCGGCGCTGAGTTGGGTTCGACGGAACTTGGCTCGATGAGCGTCCTCGCCCATCGCATCCCAGCCGGACTCGACTATGCAGACCTGCTGCGGGCGGCCTGTGGCGACCTCCTCTGCCCCGTGCCGCACTACTTCGTCGTCACCAAAGGAGTGCTGGAGATCCAGTACACCGACGGCACGGCCGAATCCGTGCGAGCCGGAGATGTCGCGTACGCGCCTCCCGGGCACTCCATCCGAGCCATCGAGGACGTCGAGATGGCGGAGATAAGCCCAACCGACGGCAACGCGTTCCTGATGGGCCGTATCGCCGCGACAGGGCTCCTGGGTTGAGCGGCCGACGGTCAGGCTCTCGGGCGAACTCGACCCTGCCCTCAGGCCGTCACCTCGTTGATCAACGGCTCGCCCCTGGCCATCCGCGCGAGGTTCGGCAGGAAGTAGTCGGTCGCCACCCGGGCGTCGTTCCCGGCCGAAGCGCTGGAGTTGTGCGGCGAAATGATCACGTGCGCCATGTCCCAGAGCGGTGATTCGGGCTCCAGCGGTTCCTTCGTGAACACATCCAGGTAGGCGCCGCCGAGGTGCCCCGACTGCAGCGCTTCGATCAGCGCGGGCTCGTCGACGACTTCGCCGCGAGCGATGTTCAGGATATGCGCGCCCTTCGGCAGAGCAGCGATCACCTCGCGGCTGACGAGCCCTCGCGTCTCATCGGTCAGCGGGCAGGCCAGCACGAGCCAATCGGTGCGCGGGGCGACGGCGAGCAGCCGCGACGGCGGCACCAGCTCGCCGGCCGGGTCGCCGTCGCGCCACGGGCTGCGCCGCACGCCAACCACCTCCAGGCCGATCGCCGAAGCGATGCGGGCGATCTCCTTGCCGATGGCGCCGAGGCCGACCACGGTCATCGTCTGGCCCACCAAGTCCGGCGGTGTGGCACTGCCGCGGATGGGTTCCCACTCCCGGCGGCGCTGCGACGCTCCCCACGGGAGGAAGCCGCGCGCCAGCATCAGCATCCCGCCGATCACCGACTGCGCGATCGGCTTCGCCGTCGACCCCGAAGACGTGCTCATCCGGATGCCCCGGCCCAGCAACTCCTGGAAGACCCAGTTGTCGATCCCGGCGCTCATCACATGCACCCACTTCAGGTTCGGCGCCGGGCGCACCGTCCTGAAAAACGACCGCGATGACGACGGGTAGATATCGGTCGAAAAGAACGCGTAGTCGATCCGCGCTCGCGTGGCCTCATCCAGCGGGGTGTCGTCATCGCCCGGGAGGACGACGGTTTCGATCCCTGGATAGGCTTCGGCGATCCGCGCGGCATAGCGGTCGGCAACTGGGCGGGAAACAAGGAGTGTCGGCATCCGCGAATTGTGACGCGTTCAGGCGGGCGCGAACAGGCGGCGGCAGATGAAAACCGTGCGCTGGCCTTCGATCGTCGTGAGCAGGAGCGTCACGGCGTCGCCGCTCAGGCGCCCGAGCAGCTTCCGCAGTTCGTCCGGCTCCACCGGAAAGGCACGCCGCCGGATATCGTCGGCGCGC
>CALMIW010000268.1 GCA_937864275.1 uncultured Dehalococcoidia bacterium | reverse complement strand
CCCGCCCGGTTCATCGGGACCGGCGAGAAGATGGATGCCCTCGCTCCGTTCGACGCCGAGGACTTTGTGGATTCGCTCCTCGCTTAGGAGGTTCCATGGCGGATGTCCTGGCCTTCTGGGCCGCCGCGCTGGTTGTGGCCGCGTTCGGATACCCGATCGGCGCGGTGCTGCTTCGTCGCCTGCCTGATGCCGGCGCGGGCGTGGCCTTCCCGCTCGGGCTCGTACTCGTCAGCTACGGCTACTTCATGCTCCGCGTGCTGGACCTGCTTCCGCCGGGCCGCGGCGGCTACCTCGCGGCCATCGCCCTCCTCGGGCTCGTCGCGGCCGCCACGGTGGGGAGGGATCGCTGGAGCGTGGTGACGTGGCGACGGGCATGGCCGGGACTCGCGCTCGCCGTCGGCATTTTCACCTTCGCCTTCTTCAGCTACGTCGCCTTCCGCTCGTACAACGCGGAGATGGGGGGCACCGAGCAGCCGATGGACCGGATGTCCCTGACCGCCCCCCTGAACGCGGAAGAGTCCCCGCCGAAAGACCCCTGGCTGGCGGGCGAGAAGGCGAGCTACTACTACTTCGGCTATCTCCAGTCGGGGGTCCTCACCGCCGCCGCCGGCGTGCCCGCTTCGACCGGCTACAACCTCTCCCTGGCGTACACCTTCGCCGCATCCGCGGCCGCCGCCGCATCGCTGGCGTTCGCTCTCGGACGCTGGATGCTGGGTTCGAAGCGCAGGGCATGGGCGATGGCCGCCGGCGGCCACGCGGTCGTCGTACTGCTCTTCGTCGGTTCCCTGGCCGCCGTGTTCGAGTGGACGGCGGCGCACGGGCACGACGACCTCTCCATCGGTCCGCTCAACCTCTACTCGTTCTTCGACGCAGAGGAGATCGTCCAGTGCCAGGCGCCCGAGTCGGAGTATTGCTATTCCGGCACGGTCCAGCCGCGCACGACGGCCTGGTACCCCACGGAATTCTGGTTCTGGTTCCGGGACACTCGCATCATCCCGAAGACAATCACCGAGTCGCCATTCTTCAGCTTCCTGCTTGGAGATCTCCATCCACATGTGACATCGATCCCGGTGGTTCTGCTCGTCCTCGGCCTCCCACTCGCGACGTGGCGGGGCAGGAGCACGCTGGACATCCGTGCCCACCGGCGGCTCCCATTCCACAGCGCCGCCATCGCCGTCCTGCTGGGCGCCCTCGCCTTCCAGAACGCGTGGGACGTCCTCACGTTCACACTCGTGTTCGCACTCGCGGTGCTTGCCCGGAACCTGCGCCGCGGGCCGCCGGTACCCGCGCTGGTGAACACCGCCGGGTATGTCCTCCCGTTGGGCGTTGCCGCGCTGGCGCTGTACCTGCCCTGGGTGCTCACGTTCTCGTCCCAGGCCGAGGGCATCCAGCCGTACACGGGGACGGGCACCCGCCCCGCCCACGTGTTGCTGCAGTTCGGCCCGATTCTGGCCGCGGGGCTCGCCGCGGCGGCCTGGGCAACACGCGGACTCACCCGCGAGCGGGCGGTCAACGGGCTCCTCGGAGCGGCCTGGCTGCCGGTGCTGCCGTTCATCGCCTGGGTGGTCTTCGCCTGGCTGAAGGGCGACCTCGAAGACGCCGTGGACGCCCGCACGTCGGAAGGCTGGTGGACTCTCGTCATCTACGCTGCCGCGCTCTGGGCGCTCTCGTACGCGGCCTTCGCGATGTACTCGGCGCGGCGGGCGGCCACCGCGGCGGCAGTGTTCGCCGCCCTTGGCGTGCTGCTCCTCTTCGGCTCGGATCTGTTTTATGTGAAGGATGTGTTCTCCGAGGGCTCGCCGCGACTGAACACGATCTTCAAGCTGTCCTACCAGGCGTGGATGCTGTTGGCCCTTGGCGGCGGGGCCGCGACGGTCGCCGCGCTGGCCGAGGTCAAGCGACGGCCGGGAGTGGCTGCCCTCGTCGCACCGGCCCTGCTGCTCAGCGCCCTTGGGCTAGCGTATCCGCTGCTTTCGTCCTTCAACCGGACAGAAGCGTTCTCGCTCGATACAAACATCGACGGGCTGGCCGCCGTCGAGCGGTCCGATCCCGGCGAGATAGCACTGGTCGAGTGGCTCACGGCGAACACGCCGCGCGACGCCGTGATCATCGAAGCGACTGGCCGGCGCTGGTCGCCGGGGGCCACCGGACCGACCGTGATCGACGGCGGCTCGGACTATTCCGATTCTGGCCGCATTTCCGCCCGCACGGGCCGGGCGACACCGATCGGCTGGTATTTCCACGAGATCCAATGGCGCGGGAACACTCCTGAAAACCACGCGGAATACCAGCGGCGGCAGGAACTGGTCGACTCTGCGTACATCTCAGGCGATCCTGAGGGCGTGCTGGACGTGATGCAGGAGTTCGGGGCGGAATACCTCGTCGTGGGGCGGATTGAACTCGCCCGCTACCCGGGCCTGCTGCCCGACTTCTCGGCGTTCATGGATATCGCCTTCCAGGCCGCGAACTACACGATTTACCGCGTGCCGCAGTACAACGTGGTGCAGACCTCATGACGACTGCCCCCGCAACGAGCGCGCCCCGGGGGACAGTGGAAGTCTCTGTCGCTCAGCTCGCGTGGCTGGCCGCCGGCGCGATCTTCTTTGCCTTCCGTTTGGCCGCGCTGTTCAGCGCGCCGGTGGGCGGGGTGGAACTCGACAGTCTCGCTGGGGCGTGGCAGGCGCACACCGGCAACGCTGACGAACGTTTCATTCCCACGCTCTACCAGGCGATCACCGCGTTGAGCTTCGCCGTGACGACGTCGGAGTTCCCGGCGCGGGTGCTCGCGCTGCTGGCGGCGTGTTCGGTCCCCTTCGCGCTTTACCGGCTGCGGCCGGCGCTGGGCGAAAGCGGGGCGCTCGACGCGCTCATCGTCCTCGCCCTGGACCCGGTTTCGATCCTGCTCGGAGCCACCGCGTGGCACGGGGGTTTCGACCTCGCGATCGCCGCCTGGCTGCTCGTGATGCTGCGCGAGGAGCGCGCGCCCGGATGGAGTCTCGCCGCGGCCGGATTCGCGGTCGTGACGGCGGGCCCGGCCGTCCTGCCGATGGTGCTCGGGTTCGCCGCCGTGCGGCTGGCGCGCCAGCAGTACCCGTCCCGGGAGAACGCCCTCTGGGTTGCGGGCGGCGTGGTGTTCGGCGGAATGCTGGGCGTGACCGTGATCGGGCTGTTCCTGACGCC
>CALMIW010000267.1 GCA_937864275.1 uncultured Dehalococcoidia bacterium | reverse complement strand
CGAGGGCTCCGCCGTAGTAGCGGCCTGCGGCCTCGAGCGAGGCGACGCGGACGGTGATGCCCATACCCGTCACCCCGCGAAAGCCCGGCGGGACGAGAGAAACGGCGTTGCCGTCCGGGTCGGCGAGCGTGCGGACCGACGCGATCCCCGCACGGGCGATCAGGAGTTCGTGGTACCCGGCGGGGGGTTCAACCGGCAATGGATCGCGTGCGTGGTTGAGCTTGAACACGCTCCCGTTCAGCGCATGCCGGTGCTGCTGGTTGCCGCCGCCGGTTGGCAGGACCTCTTCGAACGGCAGGCCGACTTCGCCCTGCCAGAACCGGAGCATCGCTTCGAGGTTGTTGGGGAAAAGGCTTATAGAGGGTTTATTTTTCGCGATTTTCAGGGGGAAATTTTTGGGGGCGGTGTTAATTAAAATCGTCGATCTTCCCCGCCGCAAGAGACTGCCCGCGACTGAGCCACGGCGAGGGAGACACACATGGTAACGATCATTGGCAACGTGAAGCCCGAGGACGACTACACCCACCCGCTCGGCCCCGAAGAGAACTTCAACGAGTCGGTGTACTTCAACTTCTTCGACCAGGAGAAGCAAATGGGCGGCTTCATCCGGATGGGTAACCGCGCGAATGAGGGCCACGCAGAAATGACCGTCATCGTTTACCAGCCTGACGGCTCCGCGCTGTTCAACTACAAGCGGCCTCAGATTTCACATAACAACGGATGGGATGCCGGCGGCCTCAAGGTCGACGTGCTCGTCCCCGGCGAGAAGATCCGGACGACCTACGACGGCTCGGTCGTGTACCTGCAGGATCCGCGCGAAATGCGCGAACCCTCCGTCGCGTTCAAGGAGAACCCGCACAAGAAGGTCAAACTCGACCTCGTCCACGAAGGCGTCGGACCCATCTACGGCCACGTCGCCGAACCCGGCGGTGCCGGCTCCCAGAACGACTTTGCCCGTGCGCACTACGAACAGCACATGAAGGTCAGCGGCACGCTCCAGATCGAAGACGGCCCGGTCGTCGAAATCCGCGGCCACGGCCTGCGCGACCACTCCTGGGGCCCGCGCTACTGGCAATCAACCCCGTCGTACCGCTGGATCACCGGCAACTATGGCGACGACATCGGGATGGTGCTCTCGATCGTGGGAGACCGCGTCGGCGGAGTCTTCCACAAGGGACCCGACCAGCTTGTTCGCATCACCGAGGCGGAACTCGATACCCGCTACGAGGGCAACACGAACTACCACGAGGGCTTCACCGCGAAGGTGAAGCTGGAGAACGGCGAGAGCCACACCATCGAGGGCCGCGTTACCGGCTTCATCCCCCTGCGCAACCGTCGCTCCGGCATGTTCACCCACATCGGCGAAGGCATGACCGAGTACACGCTCGACGGCACGCGCAAGGGCTACGGCCTCAGCGAATACCTCGACCAGACGGAGTAGCTCGTGGACGCAGCCACTGTCGAAGCGGGGCTGAGGAAGTTCTTGAAGAAGAACACCGGCCACGACCCTGTCTTCTCCGGACTGGCTCGCCTCTCGGGCGGCGCGGGACGGGAGACGTGGACGTTTGATGCCCAGCTGGGCGGCGAAAAGCTCGAAGGCATCTTCCGCTGCGATCCCGTCGCTGGCGTGGAATCCAGCGCGCCGCGCATCCTGGAGTTCCACCTCCTGAAGGCGGCCATGGAAGCCGGCGCAATCGTCCCCGAACCCCTCTGGGACGGCGACGACACGTTCCCGGTGAAGTTCTTCGTGATGCGCCGGGTGCCCGGCGAAGCGCTCGGTGGCCGCCTCATTCGAGGCGACCAGTACGCGCACGCCCGCGAAGTGATCCCACTGCAGCTCGCACAGAGCCTGGCCCGCATTCACCGCATCTCGCTGGCGGAACACCCGGAGTTCTCGATCCTCCCCGCGCCCGCCGAAGGCGCTTCGCCAGCGCGAAATGAAGTCGAGCACTACGAGCAGATCTTTCGCCTTACCTCGCCAGACCCGCACCCCGTCTTCGAGTTGGCGTTCCGCTGGCTCTATCACAACCTGCCCAACCCGCCCGACCGGGTACTCGTCCACGGCGACTATCGCCTTGGGAACTTCCTGTACGGCGAAGACGGCGTGCGCGGCATCATCGACTGGGAACTCGCCCACTGGGGCGACCCCATGGAAGACATCGGCTGGCTTGCGGTGAAGTCATGGCGGTTCGGCGGTGCGAAGCCCATGGCCGGTATCGGTGACTACGAGCCGTTCTTCGAAGCGTACGAATCCGCCGGCGGCTTCCCCGTCGACCGCGGTCGCGTCCGCTTCTGGGAGACCTTCGGCAACCTGAAATGGGGCGTCATTACCATAACGCAGGCGGCCAACTACTTCTCCGGCCGCAACAAGACCGTCGAGATGGCCAGCATCGGCCGGCGGACGGCCGAGACGGAATGGGAGCTCCTCCGGCTCCTCGAACAGGCAGGCATCTGATGCAGGACCGCCCGACCATCGATGAACTCCTCGAGGCCGTCGCCGGCTACCTCCGCGACGACGTAATGGTGAATACGACCGGCCGGACCAACTTCCACGGCCGGGTCGCGATGAACGCCGTTGAAATGCTTCGTCGCGAAATCTCCACAATCGAGCAGCACTACGCGAATGAATGGGACGGGCTGG
>CALMIW010000266.1 GCA_937864275.1 uncultured Dehalococcoidia bacterium | reverse complement strand
AGAGTCGGCCGTGGAGGTGGTCAACAAGCGCGTGATCGGCTACCTCGCCGAGGAGTGTCAACGGCGGGCGAATATTGACCCCTATGTGACGGCCGAATCTTGACCCCTCTGGTTGTTGGTTTGTGCGGTCATGAGGTCTCGGCGTGTCTTGGTTCGGTAGGACTGTCCGCCGAGGGTGAGGACTTCGGCGTGGTGGACGAGGCGGTCGATCATGGCGGCGGCGACGATGTCGTCGGCGAAGATCTCTCCCCACCGGCCGAAGGGCATGTTCGAGGTCACCAGGATCGATCCCTGCTCGTAGCGGTGGGCCACGAGTTGGAAGAACAGATTCGCGGCGTCGGAGTCGAACGGGATGTAGCCGACCTCGTCGATGATGAGGAGTTTGTAGCGCCGCAGCTTGCGCAGTTCGGCCTCGAGCCTGTTGCTGGCGTGCGCTGATTGCAGGCGTGCGAGCCACCCGACGGCGGTGTCGAACTGCACGGCGTAACCGGAGGCGATGGCCTTGTGTCCGAGCGCGATGGCCAGGTGCGTCTTGCCCACTCCGGGCGGTCCGAGCAGGACGACGTTGTCGGCTTTGCCGATGTAGGTACTGGTCGCCAGGTGGGCCAGGACGTCCCGGCGCAGGCTGGGTTGATGGTCGACGTTGAAGTCCTCTAGCGTCTTGACCTGGGGGAAGTGCGCCGCCCGGGTGCGGACCTGCATCCCGGAGGCTTCCCGGTCAGCGACCTGCCGACCGAGGACGGCAGCGAGGTACTCCTCGTAGGTCCAGCCCTGCTGGCGGGCGGTGTCGGCGAGGTCGTCGAAGACCCCAGCGATCGTCGGCGTCTTGAGTACGCGGGCGGCGTAGGCGACCTGGGAGGCGGCTTCGTTGCTCATGCCGACACCTCCGACCCGGTGCCGGCGTGGCCGGTGAAGTCGACGTCGTAGAGGTCGTCGTAGTCGCTGAGCGAGCGCACGACCGGGTCGGCGAACGAGCTCATCGGCGGCTGTTGGTGGTGGCGCTTCCAGTAGTCCACTCGAAGCTGCTTCGCCTGCTCCACATGCTGCGGGCACGTCACCGTGCCGCGGCGGGCCCAGCTGCGCCGGTGCTCGGCCACCACGACGCCCGCGCAGGTCACGGTCACGGTCTGAAGGCCTGCGACGATCTCGACGAGACGACCGATGACGCGCGGGTCGACCGAGTAGTCCACCGAGTCGACCCGCACGTAGTAGTCGCGCGCCAGCCTGGTCGTCGCCCGAATCCCAGTCGTTGGGGCGATCGGCGGCAGGACGAGCATCCGGGCGCGATCTTCGACGAGCGCGTCGACTGGGCGCGCACCCAGCACGCGCACGGTTCGGGTGTTGGCCTTGGCCAGCCACTCGGTCAGCTGGTCGTTGAAGTCCGCTGGGCCGGTGAACTGCCGCCCGGCCATGAACGAGCTGCCGAGGGACCCATTGTGGCGTTCGACCATGCCCTTGAACTCGGGATCCCTCGGCGGGGCGATCACCAGCTTTGACGACAACGTCCCGGCGAACGCCGCCGCATCAACCGTCGGTTTGCCCGCGGAGGTGGCGATCGCCGATTCGCGGTCCCACCACAGGCGGTGTGTCACCGCGCCGAGCTGGCCCAGCAGCAGCCACATCCCGGCCAGGATGTCCCCGGCCGTGCGCGAGGGGATCATCGTGGCCGAGACGAACCGCGAGAACGCCAGCGTCATCACCAGCACCGGCAACTGGGCGTGCTGCCCGCTACCAAGCGGGATCGGCGTCTTCGGAAACCACAGATCGCACTGGGTAGTGTCTCCGGGCTTGTGCTCGATCCGGTCGGCCGGGTCCACGCCCCGGTACTCCGGGCGGATCGCCCGTACGCGATCCTTGAGCACCGTCATCGAGTGCGGCCACTCGATGCGCTCGGCGATCACCGTCGCCGGCATCGTCGGATACTCCGCCAGCAACTTGCGGATCTCTGGCTCGAACGGATCGACCAACGACCCCTTCGGAGCCCTCTGGTACTTCGGTGGCTCGGCCGACGACAACGCCGAGCGCACCGTGTTCCTCGCGACCCCCAGCCGCCTCGAGATCTCCTTGATCGGAACACCTTCACTGTTTCGCAACCGACGTATCTCGGCCCACTGCTCCACTGAAATCACCCTCCCAGAATCGGGAGGGGTCAAACTTCACCCGTCACCCGGGGGTCAGTATTCACCCGTCGTCGACACGCGAGCCCCGGGGCTGTCGACAGAGTGATGCGCACGCTGGGGCTATCCGGGGTG
>CALMIW010000265.1 GCA_937864275.1 uncultured Dehalococcoidia bacterium | reverse complement strand
CGAGAGGCCTTCGATGATGGGGGCGTCGGCGTAGGCCGCGGGCGCCTGTGTGGTTGCGGACATGTTGTTACCTCCTTGTCCGTGCTGCCGCTCCGAACCACCTTCCCGCCCGGAGTGTTGCGAAAGCACAAACGCGCGGGCCCGGGGCATTGCACCGGGATACAGGCCGGGACATCGCGTAGCATCCGTTGACCAACGCTGAACCCGGGATTCGCCTCATGATCGATTGGCCTGCCATCCACCGCGAAGCGCTCGACATCTTCGTCCGCTACCTCCAGATCGACACCTCGAACCCGCCGGGGAACGAGAAGCCGGCGGCGCGCTACCTGGGGGCGCTGCTCGAAGCCGAAGGCATCGAGACGGAATACATCGAGACGGCCCCCAACCGCGAGGTGCTCGTCGCCCGACTGCGCGGCGATGGTTCGAAGCGGGCGATCATGCTCTGCAACCACACCGACGTGGTCCCGGTGGAGGCGCAGTACTGGGATATGCCCGCGTTCGAGGGCGTGGTGAAGGATGGGAAGGTCTACGGCCGCGGGGCGGTCGACATGAAGGGCACGGGCGTGATGCAGCTCATCGCCTTCCTGCTGCTCAAGCGCCAGGGGGCCGCACTCAAGCGCGACGTCGTCTTTTGCGCGGTGCCCGACGAGGAGGCCGGGAGCGCGCTCGGCATGCACTGGCTCTGCGAACACCGCCCCGACGTGGTCGATGTGGAGTTCGAACTGAGCGAGGGCGGGACCGGGACGAGCCGGTTCGCCGGAAAACAGGTGAAGCTCTTCAACGTCGCCACGAACGAGAAGTACGCGGGCGGCGGGCTGAAGCTGACGGCGGTGGGCACGCCCGGCCACGGCAGCCGGCCGCACGCCGATAACTCGGCCATCCACCTCATGCGCGCGCTGCTCAAGCTGCACGATTGGGACCGGGGCATCACCTACACGCCCGACATGGTCGCGTACCTGGAGCGGCTCGCCGAAGCCGGGCTGATGCCTCCGCTTGCGGACAAGGAGGCGGTGGAGGCGCAGATCCGGCGTTCGCCGGCGCTGTACGCCGCGTTCACGAACACCCTCAACGTCACGATGGTGAACAGCGGGATCAAGATCAATGTCATCCCGGCGAAGAGCCAGGCCTTCCTGGATTGCCGCCTGCTCCCCGGCCAGGACCCCGAGGAGTGGCGCCAGCAGGTGATCGACTACATCGGCGACGACCGGATCCAGGTCGAGTTCGCGCGGCCCGTCTCGGGGAAGCCGGCCCGACCGGCGGAGTGGGACACGGAGCTCTTCTGGACGATCAACGCCGTCATCAAGGAAGCGATGGAAGAGGCCGTCGTCGTCCCGGCGATGACCGTCGGCGCGACGGACAACCGTTTCCTCCGCGACCGCGGCATCCCGGCGTACGGCTTCATCCCGTGCCTGCTCAGCCCGGAAGAGGCAGCCGGCTTCCACGGCAACAACGAATTCCTGACGGTCGAGAACCTGAACATGGGCTGCGAGCTCATGTACGAGGTGGTGCGGAGGATGTGTTCGTCGCGCGCCCCGTGCCGAGGGCTCAGCTTTTCCCGGGGGCCTGGTTGAGGCGCGACCAGAGGGAGTAGTCGCGGAAGGCGCCGCGCACCAGTTTGTAGTCGCGGAGGGTCGCCTCGCGTTCGAAGCCGAGCTTCTCGAGGACGCGCTCCGAGCGGCGGTTGCCCTCCATCACGGTGGCCTCGATGCGGTGGAAGCCGTTGGCGAACGCCCAGTCGATGAGGGGCCTTGCCGCGCGAGCCATGAGGCCGCGGCCCCAGGATTCCGGGGCGAGGTGGTAGCCGATCTCGGCGCGGCGGTTCCGGATGTCGATGGAGCCGAAGCCGATATCGCCGGCGAGTGCCGCGGCCCCGTCGGGCACAATCGCATAACGGCACCAGCGGCCTTCGAGCATGCCTTCGGCGTTGGAGCGGACGAACTCGTCGACTGCCTCGCGCGACCAGCGGTCGCTGCTGGTTGCCTCGTAAACCTCGGGCCGCTGGAGGTAGGCGAACATGGCGGCGGTATCGCCGGGCAGGAGCGCGCGAAGCTGGATACCTTCGCCTTCGAGTTGGGCGGGGAACACCGCGCCATCGTAGCGCCTTGCCGCTAGGAGAGCGGCACGTACGGTTTCGGGGTGACCGAATCGCGCCGCAGGACGTGGATTGGGGCGATCTGCGCGCTTGCGGCGGCGGCGGCGGGCCTGCTGTTCGGCCAGTTCTGGCTGATGTCCCGCCTGAGCTGGACGCACACCGAGGAGCCGGCCGGCAGCCTCATCGGCATCAACTTCAGTTGCGATCAGGCCGAGTACCTGCTGCTCGAGACGCCAGGGGGGCCGTTCGTTTCGGACGACCGGCCGGGGCGGGCCGGGTGGGGCGGCGAGGCGCTCGCCGCGATCCTGGAAGCGACCGGCGTCCGGGCCGTGCGAATCTCGGTGCAATGGGACGAGGTGGAGCCCCGGCAGGGCGACTACGACTTCTCGCTGACCGAGGAGCTCCTCCGCGTGGCCGCAGAACACGACGCCGGCGTGATGCTCTCGGTCGGGATCAAGGCGCAGCGCCACCCGGAGTTCTACGTGCCGGACTGGGCGTTCGCAGGCACGAACTTCAAGGAATGGGACGTGATCTCCGAAGACCCGGTGTTGCGGGCGCGGGCGCTGGAGATGGTGAAGAACGTGACCGCGCACTTCGCCGGCAACAACGCCGTCGACTCCTGGAGCGCGGAGAACGAGCCGTATATCGCCTCGCACCGCAGCGACCACTACTCGCTGAGCCGCGAGTATGTCGCGGAGGTGGTCGCGACGATCCGGGCGAACGACCCGGCGGGCCGGCCGGTAGCCATCAACCACGCGCAGCACTACGTGATGGACCGGCGCTGGCGCGAGGCGCTGGCCGATTCGGACGTGCTGGCACAGAGCATGTACCCGCGCCGGAACATCGACCTGGTGGGCGTCCGCGCGATTGCGAACATCATGGAACTCGGACCGCTGATGCCGAACTACGCCTTCCAGGCGCGCGAGGCGCGGGCGGCGGGTAAGCAGTTCTGGGTGACGGAACTCCAGGGCGAGCCGTGGACGGACGAGGATTCACGCCTGCTTTCTGCGGCCAACCCGTCGGCCAACCTGACTGCGGGACAGCTGGAAGAGAACGTGGTCTATGCGCGGAAAACAGGGGCCGAGCGGATCTATCTCTGGGGCGCCGAGTGGTGGCTCTACCAGGCTCAGCAGTTCGGGGATATGCAGTGGTTCGGGGCCGTCCGCAACTCCGTGGTGAACGAATGATCGCCCGTGCCATCGCGGACCGCGTTCAGGAGCCCGGCGTTATCGACGGACATGACGACGTAATCGGCGCCGGCGGCTTCGTAGCGAACCCGCTCCTGGGGGCGCGGCACGGGCGCTAAAACAACGGCCCGGGAACCCCGGGCTACGAGGTCTGCCGCGGCGGAGGGGAGCAGATCCCCCGGCGTGAAGACGACCGTGTCTCCGGGAGCGGCCTCCGACGCGCCAGATCGGAGGACGATCCGGCTGGGGAGGGCTTCCGTCAGCCAGAAGGTCAGCACCCGCGCGAGGGATCCATCGCCAATCGCAACGAGGATCTTGCCTGCATCCATGCGTGTAAGTGTCGGCTGCGGGGGACACCTCCCGGCATGGCCGAAGGGGAATTTCTGGCTGTCCGGGCGGGACGAATCCCGCTAGCGGCGGATATTTCGTAAAATCGTCACTAATGGATCACACCGAGGCTGAACCGCCAGGGCCGGACGTGCGAACCGGCCTCGCGGAAATGGCGATAACCAGCGAACTGCTGGCAGGGAGCGAAGACCTTTCGGATACGCTGCAGCGGCTGGCCCACCGCGCGCGCGACGTGACGCGGGCCGACTTCGCAGCGATTTCGACCTTCGACGACACCGGGCTGCTGACCCGCTTCATCTACGCCGGCATCTCCGAGGAGCAGGCGAGCAAGCTCGGCGACCCACCCCGCGGGCGCGGCCTCCTGGCCAACAACGTGCGCCCCAACGCCGTCCGCCTCATGCCGCCCCTCACCGTCACGGACGACGAAATCGACCGCGCCTGCGACATCCTCGAAGCATCCATCCAGGCGGTCACG
>CALMIW010000264.1 GCA_937864275.1 uncultured Dehalococcoidia bacterium | reverse complement strand
CTTGAACTCCATGATTGCGTTGTAGAGCGGCATGTCGCCCGTAATCGGGGGATCGCCAACCTGGGGGATGACGGCGCCCGGGCCGATCCCCGCCTCCGCGGCGGCTCCCCCGGGGGTGACGGACGCGATGAGTGCCCCGTCCTTGACGGTGCTCCGGGAGAGCTTCGCGAGCACCTCGGGGGTGAGGTCGACGTGTTCCGCCTGGATCGAGGGCCGCGGGTATTGCCCGCCCGCCCGGATGATTCCTTCGGCGATCTCGAGCAGCCGGCCCGGGGGGGGGGGGAAGGCGATGCCCTCGCCCGTGTTGCCGGCGCGCGACTGGCGGATGACGGCCGGGGCCAGGCGGACGAACTGGCCACGGAGATTGACCAGTGCCCCGCCGCTGTTGCCGTTGTTGATCGCCGCGTCCGTTTGGATCAGGTCTGCCTGGCGGACACCATCGAACGTGCGGACGCGGTTGAGACCGCTGACGACGCCAACGCTGACCGAACCGTCGAATTCCGCGAGAGGGTTCCCGATCGCGACGACACTCTCGCCGAGGCGGAGGGTGGCGGCGTCGCCCGGTTGGATGGGTGTGAGTTTCCCCGGCCCAATCTGGAGGACGGCGAGGTCGGTGAACGGATAGTCGTGCCCGATCACCACCGCGGGTCGTTCGGTCCCGTCCGCTAGGATCACCTTCAGGCTGTCGGTCCCGAGCACGACGTGGGCGTTCGTCAGGATGTGGCCCTCCGCGTCAAGGACTACCCCGGAGCCGACGTCCTGTTCCGAACCGCCGGCCACCCGCTTGGTGCTTTCGATGCGGACAACCGAAGGCCGCGCAAGGCTCGCGGCCTCGGCGATGGCGCTCGTCTGCTCCACGGAAAGCGGCTGGACGGTCGAATCGCCGTCCGCGGCTGCGTTGTCGTCGCCGTCAGCGAAATAGACAACGCCCGCCCCCGCGATCACCCCGCCCAGGATGGCGGAGATCCCCGCCACACCGGCGAGGAGGGCGAGCGGCGCCCGGGCGCCTGGCGGCGTTGCCGGCGGCGGAGGCGGTGCAGCCGGGTTCGGCTCGTTCGCCGGTTCGCGCCGGGCGTTCGCGGGGCCGGTGGCGCCCCAGGATGAAGGTGGCGGCACCGGCTCGGTCCAGCGAGGTACGTTGCGACGCTCGGCGTTGTTGCCGGGTTGGGGCTGGTCTTCCAACGTTTCGGTATCCTCGCGAGGTTTGCGGGCGGCCGTCGCCCGCCGGTATACTGCCGCTTGGACTGGGGCCAATTCGGGCCTCGGTCGCTTTTTTTAACCGGCGTGAACCGTAGGGTACGATATGACAGACAAGCCCGTTCCTCTGACGCGTGAAGGAAAGGCAAAGCTCGAGCGGGAGCTCGAAGAGTTGCGTCTGCGCCGCCGCGAAGTGGCCGAGATGATCCACAACGCTCTCGAACAGGGCACGAGCCAGAACGACGCGGAATACGACGACGCTAAACTGGAACAGGGCCGCGTCGAGGGCCGCGTTCTCGAACTCGAAGACATCCTTCGGCGGGCGCGGATCATCGATGAAGATGGCGCTCACACGGCTGGCCAGGTCGTCATCGGCAGCGGCGTGGAACTCGACGTCGACGGCGCGAAACGCCACTACCAGATCGTCGGCGCCCCGGAAGCAGACGCTGCCCACGGCAAGATCTCGAACGAGTCGCCCGTCGGCGCCGCCGTCCTCGGCAAGGTCGTCGGGGATGTGGTCCAGATCAACACGCCGAAGGGCGTCATCAAGGTGAAGGTCCTCAAGATCGACTGATCGTTGCGGCCTGCGTGCATGTCCGGGCCGCCTGCGATGGCGGCCCTTTTCTTTGGAGGGAACCTGTGGACGAACTCATGGCGCAACGCGTCGCGAAGGCCGAGGAGATGCGCGATTCGGGCGTCGACCCGTATCCGCTGCGGACCATCCGCACCCACACCGCCGCCGAGGTCACCGCGCTGGTGGAGGCGCTCCCGGAAGGCGAGAACGAGGTGGCGGGCGTGGAAGTCGATGCCGCCGGCCGTGTCGTTGCCAAGCGCGACATGGGCAAGGCGACCTTCATCGATCTCCAGGACGGCTCCGGCCGCATCCAGGTCCTCCTCCGCCAGAACGCCATCGAGAACTACGAATCCCTGCGTCTAATTGACCTGGGCGACTTCGTCGGTGTGCATGGCGCGCCGATCCGCACCCGCACCGGGCAACCGACGATCCAGTCGACGGAGTGGACGATGCTGACCAAGGCGCTGCACGCGCCGCCAGAGAAGTTCCACGGTCTCGCCGACCCCGAGATCCGCCAGCGCCGCCGCTACCTTGACCTGATGGCGAACGACGAGACGCGGCGCGTGTTCACCGTCCGGAGCCAGGTCGTCGCAGCCATTCGCCGGTTCCTCGATGCCCGGGGTTTCCTCGAGGTCGAAACGCCAATCCTCCAGGAATCGGAAAGCGGCGCCGCGGCGAAGCCCTTCTACACCCACTTCAACGCGATCGACGAGCAGCGGGTGCTGCGCATCAGCCTGGAACTCCACCTGAAGCGCCTGGTCATCGGCGGCTTCGAGCGTGTCTACGAAATCGGCCGGAACTTCCGCAACGAGGGGATGAGCTTCAAGCACAACCCCGAGTTCACGATGCTCGAGACCTACGAGGCCTACACCGACTACATCGGCGTCGCGGCGATGACGGAGGAACTGGTGAGTTCGGTCGCCCGCGAAGTCCTGGGCACAACGGAGATCGAGTTCCGCGGCCACCATATCGACCTCGCCGCTCCCTGGAGGCGGGTGACCTTCATCGACGCGATGCGCGAGTACGGAGGCCCCGACCTCGAAGTGTTCACCACCACCGACGAGTTGCGGCAAGAACTCCGCCGCCGCGGCGTCGATGCCCCCGCGACCGCCGGCTACGGCAAGCTTTGCGACGAGGCGATGTCACACTACATCGAACCGAACCTGATCCAGCCGACGTTCCTGCTCGACTACCCCATCGAGCTCTCTCCCCTGGCCAAGCGGAAGCCCGGGAACGACCGGCTCGTGGAGCGCTTCGAGTGCTTTGTCGCCGGGTTCGAGTGCGGTAACGCCTACACCGAACTCAACGACCCCATCGAGCAGCGGAAGCGCTTCGAACACCAGATGCTCCTCAAGGAAGCGGGCGACGAGGAGGTGGAGATGGTTGACGAGGACTTCCTCTTCGCGCTCGAACATGGCATGCCCCCGACCGGCGGCTTCGGCATGGGTATCGACCGGCTGATCATGCTCCTCACCGGGCAGGACTCCATTCGAGACGTCATCCTGTTCCCTCCGATGAAGTCGCTGAAGGAATGACCGGCGCGCCGATCGAGCGGCACCACACCGCGACGGCCTACGTCTCCGCCCACGGGCGGACGCTGCTGTTGTGGCACCACAAGCTGCGCATGTGGCTTCCGCCGGGCGGCCACCTGGAAGCCAACGAGGACCCGGCCCATGGCGCCGTCCGGGAAGCCTTCGAAGAGAGCGGCCTAGAGGTCGAAGTCATCGCTCCCGCCGATCTGCTGGTCGTCGATTCGCCGGCCGTTGTCCCGCCGCCCGCCGTCATCCTGATCGAGGACATCGTCCGTTCCGATCAGCCGTTTCACCAGCACATCGACCACGTGTACTTCACGCGTTCCGTGCACGAGGTCGATTTCGCGGAGCCGATTCCGCACGGCCCGTGCCACTGGTTCACGGCCGAAGAGTTGGCCGAATCGTTTTCGCTTCCCGCGCCCGATGGTACGCTCGTGCCCGTTGCCGAGGATGTGCGGCTCCTCGGCCTTCGCGCCCTCATAGCCGCCCAACAGGAGCCCTGAATGCTGAGCCTGCAGTTCATCCGCGAGAACGCGGACCGCGTGAAGCGCGATGTGCTGCTTCGAAACTCCACCGCCCCTGTCGACCGTATCCTCCAGCTCGATGAAGAGCGGCGCGAGGTCTTGCAACAGGTCGAAGCGCTGCGCGCCAAGCGGAACACCGTGAGCAAGGCCATCGGCGCCTCGAAGGACTCGGCCGACCGCGAGGTCCGGATTACCGAAATGCGGCTCGTGGGCGACGAGATTGACCAGATCGGAAGAGCACACGTCTGAACTCCAGTCACGTGGCCTTATCTCG
>CALMIW010000263.1 GCA_937864275.1 uncultured Dehalococcoidia bacterium | reverse complement strand
GCGGGAGGCGCGGCGCTTTCGCCGACCCCGCCATTCGGGAGTTCCATCGAACGCTGTTTCGCAATGAAGCGGGGGCACGCGCCTGTCGCATGTACCGCGTCGGCGCCGGCCGTGGCATCGTCGGCTATCTCTATCTCTTCGTCTGGCACGGAGTCGCGTACTTCTACCAGTCCGGCATCGACTACGACGGCATCGGGCGATCGCGCTCGCCGGGGTACGTGACGATCACGGAAGTCATCAAGGCACTCGAGGGTACCGAGGTCTCGCGCTTCGAGTTCCTGGCGGGAGACAACCTGTACAAGTCCCGGTTGGCCACAGGCTCCAGCGTGCTCTGCTCGCTGGAGATCCAGCGGCCCACGCTCGGCAACGTAGTCCTACGGATGGGCCGCCGCATCCGGCGTACCGCCAACCATGATTCGCCATAGCGCAGGCAGGCAAGTCCAGATCCACGCGAACGTGGCCGGATCCGGCCGGCCGATCCGATGCGACGGCGCTTCGTAGTATCCTCGCGACCGTTCCACGATGTCCGCAGGATGCGGGACTAGACACATGGCCTACCAGACCCGAGCCGCAGACCCGGAGCGCGATCGACCCGCGATCCTCGAGCTGTGGGAAGGTGCGTTGCAGGGAAAGGTGTCCCGCGAGGACAAGCTGCGCGTCCACTACCTCGAATGTCCCTGGGGGCATCCGATGGTGGAGCTGCTCGAGCATGATGGCTCGCCGGTTGGCGTCGTCGCCGTTCAGCCTCGGGACATGGAACGGGAAGGGTGCCGGATCTCGGCGGGGCTGCTGATGGATTTCGCCGTCGCGCCCTCGCACCGATCGGTCGGCCCGGCGCTTAAGCTGCAACGCGCGGCGCTCTCGCGCGGCGCGGGCCAGTTCGACCTGATCTACGGCTTGCCGAACCACAGCGCCCGTTCGCTGTCGGAGCGAGCGGGGATGCAGGCCATAGGCACGATGACACGCTTCGTCAGGGTCGTGCGCCACGGCCACTACCTTGAACACCACATGCCGCGTGGCCTGGCCAACGTGCTCGGCTCCTTGGTCGATGGCGTGATGGGTACGGTGCGGCGCCTGCGAAGTGCCTTCGGCGCGTCCAAGGTCACGACCTGGTCGGATGAGCCGACCAGTGAGTTCGACGACCTGTGGCGCGCCTCCAGATCTGGGTCGTGCGTGCTCGCGGCCCGGGACAGTCGGCGTCTCCGATGGCGATTTCCGGCGGGGTTGGCGCGACGGGTCAGGTACCTGATGGTTCGCGACCGCAAGCGGGGGAACCTCGAGGGCTGGTTTGCCTGCGAGAGTGTCGAGGGATCGCTTCGCGTCGTGGACTATTGGACCCTGGATGCCGCTCGGGGCACGGGCCGGCGGCTGATCGAGGCGCTCGCCGCCGCAGCCGCCAGTCTCGGCTGCGTCAGCATCTCGATCGAGCTGCTGGCACCCGAGGTGATCGTGCAGTCCTGGCTGATCGCCGGCTTCGTGGCGCGCGATTCCCGACGGGTCCTCGGACGTTGGCGTGACGGTCTGCCGCCCGGCGCGGCAGATGGCGGCCTCCTGCTGACCAGCGCAGACGAGGACGAATAGTCAGCGCTTGATGAGGCTCCGGACATGGTCGGCCAGCAGGTGCTTCGCCGAATGCAGGCCGAGCGTCCTCTGTTCCTCGTAGATCCGTTGAAGCATCTCGCGCGACAGCGCGGCGCCGGGGACCTTGCCGAAGTTGCTGTCGGCTTGAGTCGTGGATTTCGTGCCGAGGATGACCGTGGAGACCGAAGGGAAGGAGAGCGGGTAGCGCGCGGCGGCCACGACCATGGATCCCGCCTCGGCTTCCAGGAACCTGAAACGCTCCGCGCTGTTCACGAGCCTGGCGATCTCTTCGCGGGACAATCCACTGCGCTGATCCTTCGGGTCGTCGAACCTCACGTCCTCGCGGAACTTCCCGGTCAGGAAGCCTTCCCTGAGGCTGGACCGGATGATGATCGCCGGCCTCGCGGTGTCGAGGCGAGCGACACGTGCGATGAACGGATAGGGGTCTAGCAGGCTCAGCTTGACCTGGAATCCATCGAGCAAGGTGTGGTCCAGGACGCGATCGATGTCCTGCTCGTTCTTGAGAGATACGCCCACGGCCCTCGCCTTGCCTGCCTTCTTGACGCGATACAGCGCTTCGTAGAGATGCTCCTCGTCGCGGCCAGGGGTCCAATGCACCTGGTAGAAGTCGACGTACTCGGTGCGAAGCCTGCGAAGCTGCGCCTCGAGGGTGCGCTCGAGGTCCGGCTTCTGGCCGGAGTACTTGGTCGCCACGATCCAACGGCTACGACGGTCCGCCAGGAATCCGCCTAGCAGCTCTTCCGAATCGCCATAGACCATGGCGGTATCGACGAAGTTGCAGCCGAGCTCCTCGGCACGCGCGAGCGCCCTGAGCGACTCTTCCCGGTCGACCTTGCCGTAGGCTTCGCCGCCGATAGCCCAGCCGCCAAAGCCCACCTCTGAAACCTTCATGCCGGTGCGCCCGAAGTCGCGGAGGCGCATGCCCGAGGCCGATCGACTCGTGAAGGGCTCCGACACGATCGTCGCCGCACGCTTGGCCCCAGCTTCGATTCGGCGCACGAGGCCCGCCGCGGATGCAGCGGCGACTCCCGCGGCGCCAGCCGACAACAGCAGCAATCCACGACGGCTTACGGTCATACCCCACCCCTGATTCGATTGCGGAGCACGGATCCAATTGTGCACCAACATGCCGTTGTGCTCATCCCCGTGCATCCCCGCGGTGAAGTGGACCGCTGCGTCGCGAGGCAAGTCGAGTGACCACGAGCGCGATGGCATTGGACATAGCATCGCCGCGCTGTCTGCGGCCTGCGACGAGCTGTTGAACGCAGGTCGCAAACACAGGAAGAAGTGGTCATCTGTCGCGAATTGAGTACGGCGAAACGGGTTCCATTCCGCGATGTCGTGAGCAAAGGTGTGTCCGAACGCCGCGATCGCCTCGCGTGGAATGAAGAGGTCGAGAAATGCGAAAGCTTTGCCTGAATGTCCTGCTGCTGGGGCTCGCGGCGCCCGCCGCGATCGCCGCGCCTACCATCAACCTGAACGCAACTCCGCTTCGCGTGTCGCCTGGCGGTACGTCGCTCGTGACCTGGTCGGTTTCCGGCGCATCGTGGTGCGTGGCGAGCAACGAGACGCAACGTTCGCCGGTCGGCAAGTCCGGTCGCCAGTGGACGCCCGCGCTCTACAAGAGCATGACGATCACGATGAGCTGCAGCGGGTCGACGGGGTCCGCCAGCCGTGCGGTCACGATCGCCGTGGCCGCGGCGTCGTCGAACACTGGCGGAGCTCCGTCCGGTGGCACTACGACTCCGGGCAGTGGGTCGTCGACGGGCGGGACCTCGGCACCGGCGAGCGGTGGCGGCACGACGACGCCGCCGTCCGGAGGCGGGGGTGCTCCGACGACGGCGACCGGGGGGGCGACGGCCACGGGGGCGCTCGCCGGTGGTGCGAGCTCTGGAGCCGGGTCGACGGCGGGTTCGACTCCGGCTCCTAGTGCTGCGCCAATCCCAGCCGGCGCGCGATACGCCTCCCCGAACGGGACGGGCAACTGCGAGGAGGTCTCCCCTTGCAGCCTGTCCCTCGCGCTTCAGTCCGGGGGGACGGTCATCCTCAAGGACGGAACCTACCCGGCGATCGGGTGGACCGGCTCTGCCGAGGCCATTCGTATTCCGTCGGGGACGGCCAG
>CALMIW010000262.1 GCA_937864275.1 uncultured Dehalococcoidia bacterium | reverse complement strand
CAACGCCCGACAGGTAGGCGTCGAGGCTCTCCGGCGCCCCCGCCTTCACGCGGCGCCTCCGGCGGCGCCGGCCACGGCAGCTTCGATGTGTTCGTCTAGCCGGTCGAGCGACTCGCTCAGGCCCTCGACCATGCCCATGGCCAGCACCTGCTCGCGGTGCTCCCGCGAGGCGAACGTCGCCTTGCTCCGCAGCAGCGTCCTGCCGCCGCGGTCTTCGAAGTCCACCGCCAGGAACATCGCCGGCGGGGTCTCCGAGCCGTCCGCGTCGGAGAAGGAGTCGTCATAGGCCAGGCGTTCCGGCCGGGCGATCTCCTTGTAGATGCCCTTGCCCCAGGCTTCCTCGCCGTTCGGCCCGCGCATCCGGTAGTGCCAGGCGCCGCCCACGCGCAGGTCGACCGTGCAGTAGTCCAGCGGCCACGTGCGCGGCCCCCACCAGTTCATCAGGTGCTCCCGTTCGGTCCACGTCCGGAACACGAGTTCACGGGGGGCGGCGAACTCCCGCGTCACGAGGAGCTCGCACTCGCCCTGGGGCTCAGCGATAGTCTTTGGGTTCGTCATGGTCCTTCTCCTTGCTCTGCAATTCCACCAGGTAGTCGTCCAGGCGGCCGAAGCTCTCGTCCCAGAACTGCCCGTAGCGTTCCACCCAGTCGTCCACCTCCCGCAGGGGCTCGGCACGCAGGCGGCAGGGCCGCCATTGGGCGTCGCGCCCTCGCGAGATGAGCTTCGCGCGCTCGAGCACCTTCAGGTGCTTCGATACCGCGGGCAGCGTCATCTTGAACGGGGCCGCCAGTTCCTTGACCGATGCCTCCCCCCCGGCGAGCCGGGCAAGAATCGCCCGCCGGGTAGGGTCGGCCAGCGCCGAGAACGTGAGGCTGAGCTGGTCGGTGGTCAATGCTTCATTTCACCATCTGGTTAACTAACTGATTGGTAAAATACGGCGGGGAAGTGCGGCCCCGTCAACCCCCCTCCTTGCCGTTCCTCACAGGTGGCGTTGCCCCGGCCCGCTATACTCGTCCCAATGCCACGCTTCTTCTTTGCCGTTGCCCGGCTCATCGCGCTCCTCCCGATCGCCGTCGTTTCGTTCACCGGCCCGGTGTTCGATTCCGGCCGGCACGAAGCGCTCGCCGAGAGCAGCCCCGTCGATTTCGTCGTCGAAGACCTGGACGGCTCGCAGTTCGTCTATGTCGTTTTCCACGCGCTGGACCGTGACGGCTTCTGCAGCCCGCCTGACGGCGCGGTCAGCCTCCATCCCGTGCTCGACATGCCGGTCGACTTCGTCATCGAAGCCGGCGACGGCGTCATCATCGAAACCAGCGACGGGACCGGTGCCTTTGGCCGCAGCGCGACCGGCGTCAAGACGTTCTCGACCGCGGAGAATGCAGCCGCCGGCAGCCCGGTGCGGGCCTTCCCGCCGCTGGTCAGCGGCCTCACGGATGAATGCCAGGCCTGGATCAGGGTCTCGCAAAGCATCCCCGGCCCACTGCGGGTACTGGTCACCGTCCCGAGCGACGACGGCGCCGGGAAGATCGCATTCCTCGCAGACCTGGAACGTCCCGCGACGGTCGATGTCACCCTGACCTTTCGCTGGAGCCTCATCACCTGGAACGGCGCCGACGGAATGACGCCCGCGGCCGCCCTCCAGGGCCCCGCCGGCGCCGCCGACATCACCAGCAAGGTGACGGCGATGTACGGCTGGGATGCCGCCACCCAGGCCTGGCGCGCGTACTTCCCAGCAGGCGCGGGCGTTCCCGGCGCCAACGACCTGACCGCCTTGAGGACAGGCTCTGCCTACTGGGTCGCCATCAGCGGACCAGGCCCGGTCATTTGGCCGATCGCCGAGGGAGACTGAGCGCCGCGCAATTTCTTCCAAGACCGCGATGCGCGCCCATCCTAGAGTGACGGGCATCTCGCACATGGAGGCTGCCGCCATGCCTGGTTACGGTGTACTTCCGTCCATCCGCGTCCGCGACCTGTCCGCGGCACTGGAGTTCTACACGCAACGGCTGGGCTTCGAGATCGTCCGCGGAGGACCCGGAGACGATAACGTCTCCATCCGGCGCGGCGATGCCTCGCTCATGCTCGAAACCGTCGCCGACTTCTACTCGCCGGGCTATAACGCCGCCATCCGCAGCCGCCTCGAAGGGAACTCGGCAACCACGCTCTACATCGAAGCCGAGGACCTGGACGCATTGCACGAAGCCGCGGTCGCCGCAAGAGTGGCCATCCCTGACCCGCTCGCCCAACGCGAATGGGGACAGCGCGAATTCACCGTCGAAGACCCCGAGGGCAACTGGCTCACGTTCTGGAAAGGGCTCGCCTGAACCGGCCCCGGAAATCGCCTACGATCGCTGCATGGAAGCCATCCTCGCAGCCATCCAACCCTATGAGATCCACGGCACGCGCTACTTCCGCATCGCCTACGCGCTACGCTCCGACCCCGACAAGATCAGCGAGGGCCGCGTCGCCGCCGAGGGCATCTACAAAGACCCGAAGCCGGGCGACCGCGTCGACATCCGAATCCTCCTCGGCGTCATCGATGAGGTGAAGAAACTGAGCGCGCCGGAATCCTGACTCGGCTCCGCGGTGCCTGCCGCCGCCCGCACTTCCGCCCGGCGTCGAACACAGCGCGCCCCCGTGGTGGTGGGCACTGTTGCGTGAGTGACTCGCGTGTAACGATTCGCGAGAAGCCAGCCCTCCACGGAGCCGATGGATTGAAAGTAGTTGTGCTCGGGAATAGCGCCACGGCCGGCGACGGCCTCGAAGACCGTTCGCTCGCCTGGCCCTTCGTCTCCGGCCGCGTTCTCCAGCAAGCGCTCGGTGTCCCCCTCGAAATCGACAACGTCACCGTGTTCGCCAAAGGCCCCAGGGCCGCCGGCTACGCGCTCTCGAAGGTCGAAGCGGCCAACCCCGATATCGTCATCGTCTCCCTGGGCGCCTACCTCTGCTCCGTACGCGTGGTCGCCGAACAGGTCCGCCACCTCTTCGGCGACCGGGCCGCCAGGCAGTACCTGCGCCTCGAACGCCGCTTCGACCGCAAGACCGCAACCGGTTCCGCCGCGGGGAAGAAGGCGAACCGGGCCGCTCGCTCCCTCATTCACCGCATCATCGGCGGCCGGCCGACCGCGACCGTGGATGAAGTCGTCGCCGTCTGGGAAGAAGTCCTCCACCGCCTGGCCCGGCTCGAAGGGACCCAGACGATCGTCTTCACCGACCCCCGCTGGCCTGCCCAGGTCGCCGAAGCGAACAAGGGAGCCCAATCGGCCCAGGACGAGCTCTTCCGCCGCGTGAAGCTCATCGCCGATTCCCACCGATTTCCCTGGGCAGCGGCCGAGGACGCCTTCGCACTCGCCCCGGACCTCGACGCGCTCTATCTCCCCGACGGTGTCCACAAGTCGATCGAGGGCCACCGCATCCAGGCGCAGGCACTGCTGGAAGTGCTCCGGCCGCAGGTTGCCGCCCGCGCCACTGCGGTCGGTGCTCTACTGCCGTGACGCCGTTCGGAGGCTCCTGCGATCCTGCCTTCGCCCGTGTCCGCGAGGCGTTCGAGCGCAACTTCGCCGAACAGGACGAAATCGGCGCTGCCGTCTGCGTCGCCCGCGATGGCGAACTCGTCGTGGACCTCTGGGGCGGCTGGCAGGACCGGGCAGGCACCCGGCCATGGACGCGCGACACCATCGTCAACGTCTGGTC
>CALMIW010000261.1 GCA_937864275.1 uncultured Dehalococcoidia bacterium | reverse complement strand
GCGTCGTCTTCGCGCCGACCCACGGCCTTCTGCCGGCCGCCCGCGCGCGCCGGCGGGGGCGCCATCACGCCCACCACTTCCACACGAACGAAGAGATCGAAGTCAGCTAGCTGTAGTTCCCATGAGCGTTGTTTACAGGCGTGATGCTGGTGGGCGGTTGCCGATGGCAGTGTGAGGTCTGGCGAAGTTGTAGTCATCGAGGAAGGCCTGGAGGGCGTCGAGCCGCTCGTTGTTTGTCGTGTAGAGCCGGCGGTAGGCCCATTCGCGCTGAAGCGTCTTGTTGAAGGCCTCGGCTTTGCCGTTCGTCTGGGGGCGGTACGGACGCGTGTGGCGGCGCCCGATGCCGAGTTCTTCCGCAGTGGCAATGAAGGACCTGGAGTGGCGGTAGTTCATCGCGTTGTCGGTGAGAACCCGCTCGACCGGGATACCCACAGAGGCGAAGGCGAGGACGGCGCGGGAGAGGAAGCCTGCGGTGGTGGTGCCCTTCTCGTCTGGGAGGGCCTCGGCGTAGGCGTAACGGCTGTGGTCATCGACGGCGACATGGATGAAGTCGTGACCGCGCTTCGGACCTGGCCGGCGACGGCCGGCGCCGCTCTCCTCGAAGCCGGAGTCGAAACGTTTGCCGCCTCCATCGGGAATGCGCCCGAGCTTCTTCACGTCCAGGTGCACCAGTTCGCCTGGACGGTCACGTTCGTAGCGGATTACCTCGCGCGTGCTTCGGTCGAGACGGGCGAGGACGGAGAGGCCCGCCCGTTTGAGCACGCCGTAGACCGTGGACGCTGCCATTCCCAGTTCGTAGGCGATGCGGTGGGGTCCCGCGCCCAGCTCGCGCCGGAGCCGGAGGATCGCCTCCACCACCGGCTCGCCCAAACGATGCCTGAGCCGCTTCGCCTGGCTGGAGCGGTCCCCCAGCCCCGCATCACCCTCCGCACGGTAGCGCCGGACGTACTTCGCGACGGTGCTGCGCGAAACACCGAGCGATGCCGCGACCTCTGCCTGCGTCCACCCAGCTTCCCAGCGTTCGACGATCAGTCTCCGGCCATAAATCGTGAGCTTCGCGTTAGCATGTGCCACTGAGGGCCTCCCTTTGGCTTTGGTCTTAGCAACCGCAAACCAACGGGATGGCCCTCTCATAGTCAACCTAACTGTCTAAGCTGATGACTACTTCTTCGAGACCCTCACCTGTAAACAACCCTCGTGGGAACCACACCTAGTCGCTCGAGGTAGGCCGACTGCACGCGGTCGTAGAACTCGCCCAGTTCCTCGAACGAGAGGAGTGAATCGGGCATGACCGCGTACAGGAATGGCGTCGAACGAATGCTCTGCCAGTCCAGTGGTCCGCCGAGCCACGACTCCAGCAGCGGCGCGAAAGCGAGACTCGCATCGAGCATGAGCGACGATGTGCGGAAGCTCTCGTCGTGGGCGTAGACAAAGCCCAGGTGGATCTTGGCCTCGTTGCGGCCGCTGGTCCGGGCCATACAGCCGTCAGCCTGATCGATCAGGGTGACGTTGTAGCCGCGGCTGTTCAGTGCGAGCGCGGCGCAGATGCCCTGGAGTCCCGCGCCGAGCACGAGCGCCGTCGGCTGTTCGTTCAACACCGGCTAGAGCAGCCCCTTCTCGCGGCACAAATCCTCGTCGAAGAGGATGTGGCCGGTGAAGTCCGGTCCCTGCTCGCAGATCCACCGCGTGCCTCTGGCCATGGCGGTGGCGGGTTCGAAGTCGAGGTCCGGGTTTTCCGGATCGTTCTGGGCGAAGATGTTGCCGGGCGTCTTGATGCGGCCCTGGGGGCTGAGCACGTTCACGGCGATCTTGTCGTCCTGCAACTCCATCGCCAGGCCTTGCGAGAACCGTTCGAGGCCCGCCTTCACCATCCCGTAGAAGGCGCCGCCCCGGCGGGCTTCCTTGTACGGCCCCGGCCCGGGGAACACGCCCGCGCGCGACGACACGTTGATGATCTTGCCCTCGCCGGCCTTTCGCATGTGTGGGATGGCTTCGCGCATCAGCAGCAGCGGCCCGCGAAGGTCGACCTGCCAGATGAGGTCGATGTGGCGCGGCTGGACGGTCTCGAGTGTCCCGGGCACCAGGATGGCGGCGTTGTTCACGATGATGTCGAGCCGGCCAAACTTCTCCACCGTCTTCGCGACGCCGGCAGCGATGCTTTCGGGTTCGCGCATGTCCATGAAGATGCCATCCGCGCTGCCGCCCGCGTCGCGGATGGCCTGGGCGACAGAGTGGATGGTGCCGGGCAGGCGCTTGTCCTTCACCGCTTCGGTGCGGGCGCAGACAGCGACCGCGCAGCCCGCGCGGCCAAGTTCGAGAGCGACGTACTCGCCGATACCGCGAGACGCGCCAGTGATGAGGGCGACCTTGCCGTTGAGTTCCATAGCGCTGGGAGTGTACCCACCATGGAGGCACGGAGTACACGCCGTGCCGCGAGGGCGCGTTTATCCACGCCGCCCGCGGGCCGTGCATTCCGTGACTTCGTGATACGAGCGCCCTAAGGGAAGTCGCTGCCGGGGATGCTGTCCGGGTCGTTCACGAGCTCGCCCCAGCGGCGGGCGATGACATCGAGCGGCGACGGCGGGGGCGCCCCGGGGGTGCCGCGGGCGCCGATGGCCCGGGTCGGCGCGGGCTCCACGAGGCCTTCGCTTTCGAGGCGGCGGGACGCTTCGCGGACGGGCGTCTGGCTGACGCCAAGGCGCGCCGCGACCTCTTCCTGACGGAGGTGCTCACCTTCGCGGATGTTCCCGGACATGATCGAGGACTGCAGCGCCTCGTACACGAGGTCCGCCTTGGTCCGCTGGTGTTTGGGGGCGGTCATGTACATCCAGCATACGCGCGTATGGACCGCAGAGGCACAGGAGCCGTTCGCCCGGACGGACCGGGAGGAGATGGCCGGCCGGTCTCGGCGCGTCTTCTCGTCCTGTAGGATATAGCCATGCCCTACGTGATCACCGAGCCCTGCATCGACGTGAAGGACGGCACCTGCGTCGATGTCTGCCCCGTCGACTGCATTAAGACCAACCCCGAAGAGCGGATGTACTACATCGACCCGGACCGCTGCATCGATTGCAACGCCTGCCGGCACGTTTGCCCCGTGGACGCGATCTTCTCGACCTGGGAGATACCGGCCGGGCAGGAGCAGTACGAGCAACTCAACGCGGACTTCTTCCGCAAGGGCTGAGCGGCAGCATGACCGCGCACAAAGGGCGCCTGGACGAACCGGCAGTCTCGGAGCAAGACCGCGCCTGGATGGAGTTAGACGCGCGCATGCGGAAAACCATCGACGTACCAGTCACGCCCTCGCGTGGCCGTTTCGGTAAGTTCCTGGACGTCCTCGAATCCATCTTTCGTTCGAGCCGCCCGCCGAACAACTGGAGCTAGCTCGCTCCGGGCGCCCTTGATCCGCCCGGGACGAAGCGGCCCGCGCCGACTGGCAATCCGTACT
>CALMIW010000260.1 GCA_937864275.1 uncultured Dehalococcoidia bacterium | reverse complement strand
TCCGCCGCCGCTTCAAGAACCATGGCAAATCTGCCGAAGGCGTGACGGCGGAAGGCGAAGGCGACCACGACGCGACCCGAGACCCGAAACCCGAAATCCAGAGCCAGGAAGGCTGGGCCCTCCCCGACCTCGTCATCATCGACGGCGGCAAGGGCCAGCTCAGCGCCGCCGTCCAGGTCATGCGCGAGCTCGGCGTGCACCACATCCCGACGGTCGGGCTGGCCAAGCGCTTCGAGGAACTCTTCGTGCCGGATGAAGACGAACCCGTCGTCCTCCCTCGCGGCAGCGAAGCCCTCTACCTCGTCCAGCGCATCCGCGACGAGGCTCACCGCTTCGCGATCACCTTCCACCGCCAGGTGCGCGGCAAGTCCTCTATTCAGAGCGCCCTCGACACCATCCCCGGCATCGGCCCGAAGCGGAAGAAGGCCCTCCTGCGCAAGTTCGGCAGCGTGAAGCAGATCCGCGAGGCGGACATCGAGGAGATCGCCAGCACCGTGGGCTTCACGAAGGCGCTGGCTGAGAAGGTGAAGGCCGAACTGTAGTCGCGACTAATCCGTGTAGAAGAACGGGCGAAGTTCGGACTCTGGCACGTACTCGCGCGCCTGCCCGAAGACTGCACGGCACGGCCCGGGGTCGAGCTCTCGGTGAAGCGGGACGCGCAGAGTCTGGGTGAGCCATCTGAGAGCGTTCGTACCAGTTTCGCGTGGCTGCCACGCGTGCTCACCACGTCGAACCCGAATTTGCCAAGGATGCGGACTACGTCTCCGCCAGAGAGTCGCCTCAGCCTAGGCAACGGCTGGTTCCAACTCCATGCTCACTACGATGAACGGGTGCTCGGCGAGGCCCAGCGATGCGAGGTCCTCACCTTCCAGTGCGAGCGAGACCACTTCTCGGAGGTTCGTCACTACTTCGTCGAGATCCGATCCCTGCGTGACGGCGTGGAGTTGCGGGCATTCGGCGACGAATCCGCGTTCGTCGCCGGGCCGGATGAAAGCGTGAATCGTGCGCTGCATGCGCCAAGTGTAGCGCAGGGCCAGTGTCGCGCGGGCGCAGGGCGCCGTCGTGTCAGCAGCCGCAGCGACTCAATCCGAAATCCGAAGTCCGAAATCCGAAATTCGCCTAGGTGCCTTCCTGCCAGCTGGTCAGGTAGCGCTGCTGCTCTTCCGTCAGGTAGTCGATGCTGATGCCCATCGCGTGCAGCTTCAGCCGGGCGATCTCCTGGTCCACGTCGTGCGGGATTTCGTACACGGTCTTCTCAAGCTTCGCGTGGTTCAGAGCGATCCACTCCGCCCCCAGCGCCTGGTTCGCGAACGACATATCCATTACGGCCGCCGGGTGGCCTTCCGCCGCCGCCAGGTTCACCAGCCGGCCTTCGCCCAGCAGGTAGAGCTTGCGCCCGTCCTGCAGGTGGTACTCGTCGACCGAATCGCGCACCCGCTTCTGCGTCTCGCTCAGCGACGCCAGCGCCTTGAGGTTGATTTCACTGTCGAAGTGGCCGCTGTTGGCCATGATCGCGCCGTCTTTCATCGATTCCAGGTGCTGCCGGTCGATGACGTTGCAGTCGCCGGTGAGGGTGACGAAGATGTCGCCTTCCTTCGCTGCCTGGGCCATCGGCATCACCCGGTAGCCGTCAATCACGGCTTCGAGAGCCTTCACCGGGTCGACCTCGGTCACGATCACCTGGGCGCCCATCCCGCGTGCCCGCGAGGCCACGCCCCGCCCGCACCAGCCGTATCCCGCGACAACGAAGTTCTTGCCGGCGAGCAGCACGTTGGTCGCGCGGATGATGCCGTCGATAGTGCTCTGGCCGGTGCCGTAGCGGTTGTCGAAGAGGTGCTTCGTGTCGGCCTCATTGATCGCGACGATCGGGTAGCCGAGCGCGCCGTCCGCGGCCATCGCCCGCAGGCGGATGACGCCGGTCGTCGTCTCTTCGGTGCCCCCGACCACGTTGGCCAGCAGGTCGCGCCGGTCCTTGTGGAGCACCGCCACCACGTCCGCCCCGTCGTCCATGGTCAGCTGCGGGCCGTGCTCGAGCGCCTGGTGGATGTGCTTGTAGTAGGTCTCGTTGTCCTCGCCGCAGATGGCGAAGACCGGGATGCCGTACTCCTTCACCAGGGCGGCGGCCACGTCGTCCTGGGTCGAAAGCGGATTGCTCGCGCAAACACGGAGCTCGGCCCCGGCATCGCGCAGGGTGATAGCCAGGTTGGCCGTCTCGGTGGTCACGTGCAGGCAAGCAGTCATGCGGATGCCCTGCAATGGCTTCTCCCGCGTGAACCGCTCCCGGATGAGCTTCAGCACCGGCATTTCGCGGGCGGCCCATTCGATGCGGCGGACGCCTTCAGGCGCCAGCGCGGGATTGGCGATGTCGCTCGGGACAGCGGGGCTGGTTACGGTCATTCGGAGGTCTCCTGGGACGGCGCGGACTTTCCTTTTCGAGGAGCGCCGGGAATAGCAGCTAGTCGTGAAGCGTCACGAAGCTCCCATCATACTTGCGCCCTCGGATTGCGGCACGGATGCGACGAAGTGAGGAGCCGATGCCAGAAGGATCGCGCCGCGCGGCACTCGCCTCCACCAGGTGGCAGACCTCCCGGAACCCGAGCCGCGCGTACGCCGCGACGGCGGGCGTGTTGTTCGGGTCCACCGTCAACACCACGTGGTCGCAGTATTCCAGTAGCGATTCGGTCACAGCGCTCGTCGTCGCGGTCGCATAGCCCTTGCCGCGCGCTTCCGGGTGGGTGAACACGTTGCCGACAACGGCCACGCCTTCCTGCCGCGAAACCACGTGCGTCCCGGCCACGGCCATCAGCCGCCCGTTCTCCACGACCCCGCGGTACACGCCGCTGTCGATGTGCTCCGGGATGTAATAGCTGGGGCCGCCCTCGCTCCCGTAGAGCGCGTTCACCTTGCGGATATCGATGCCGGTGAGGGCAACCGCGTGGTGGGCATGCACCGGCGTGAACGTCGCCCGCGTCACACCCATGCGGATCATCGGCTGCTGGTTCGCCAGCCGGTAATACTTGCGAAGCGCATCGAGGTGCTGAGGCTGGCAGGTCGCGTAGGTTTGCGCCGGTCCGGGGTGGATCGAAAGGATCGCCGAAACGGCGTCCGGGTCGCCGAGCACGAAGGTCGCGTCGCCCAGGCCGCCTCGGCTGTGCAACACGAGGCCCGTCCCCGTCGTGCCGCGCGCATAGAACCAGCGCGTCCGCGGGAACAGCGCCGGCTCGAGCTGGCCCAGCGCATACGCCGTGTACTCCACCCGAGGCGCCAGGATCGACCGGATTGTCGCGATGTCGGCGACGGGCTGGACCACGTAGTCCAGGCGATGGCGCGAAACGCCCTGCCAGCGGACTTCGCGCTCGGCCATTTAGCCGTCGACCTCGAAGTGCGTCAGCTCGCGGAACTTCCGGTAACGCGCGTCGACTTCCTCGCGCGTGAGCGTGAGCAGGCGCGACGGCCCGAACCCCTCGACCTGGAACGATGCCACAGTGGAACCATAAATCATCGCGCGGCGAATCTCACCCGGTGTTACCTGATTCACCGAATCGAGGTAGCCCAGGAACGCCCCGGCGAACGAATCGCCTGCGCCGGTCGGGTCCACCACCTCTTCCAGCGGGTAGCCCGGCGCGACGAAGTACTCCCCATCGCTGATCAGCGCGGCCCCGAACTCGCCGAGCTTGATGATCACCGTCTTCACACCGTCGCTCACCAGGGAACGCCCGGCCCGCGCGATGCTCGGCATCTTCGCGAACTCCCGCGCCTCGCTCTCGTTCAGCGTGACGAAGTCCGCAAGCCGCATGGTTTCGCGCAGGTCGTCCGGGTTCTCAGCAATGAACATCTTGATGGTGTCGACGAGCGTGACCTTCGGCGCGTCGAGCGACGCGATCAGGTCCCGCTGATACGACGGGAGACCTGCAGCCAGGCACGCGACCGTGCTGTCTCGCCATTCGGGCAGCACCGGGGGCAGGTGTTCGATACTCACGCCCAGTTCCGGGTACCAGGTGTCGCGCGAATTCATGTCGTAGCTGTAGCGGGCGCCCCAGACGCTGGTCTTGCCGCCCTCGATCGTCTTGATCCCGGCCGTGTCGATGCGGGGGTGCTCCAGCTTGCGGCGGAATTCGTCCGGGAAGTCCTCCCCCACCACGGCCAGGATGCGCACATCGGTGAACAGCGCCCCGGCCAGGGCCGCCGGCGTCGCCGAACCGCCCAGGGAGCGTTCGGTCCTCCCAAACGGCGTCTCGATGTCGTCGAGCGCCACCCAGCCTGTCACCAGCATCGTCATGCGTGCTCTCCAAGGCGTCGCGCCAGGATCGGCCGCAGTCGTTCACGGTTTTCGGCGCTGATCGCCGATGGCTGAGTCACGAGCGCCGAATCGAGCGCCTTGCGGCATTCGCATCCATCGCGCGTGGGCAGCGCCTTTGCCAACTCCCGGATCGCCTTCTGGGCGGTCGCGACATTGTTGGCCAGCGTCGCGAACACCGTCGTCGCGTCTACCGTGTGGCCCTCGTTCCAGGCGTCGTAGTCCGTCACTGCGGCCAGCGTCGCGTAGCAAATCTCGGCTTCGCGGGCCAGCTTCGCTTCCGGCAGCGCCGTCATGCCGATAAGGTCGGCGCGCCACTCGCGGTGGAGTTCGCTCTCCGCCCGCGTGCTGAAGGCGGGCCCTTCCATCACGACGTAGACCCCGTCCCGGTGGACGGTCGCTTGCGCCGCTTCCGTCGCCTGGCGGGCCGCCATCCGCAACGCCGGACAGAACGGCTCGGCGAAGGCGATATGCGCGACCACGCCGTTCCCGAAGAACGACGATGCCCGCTCGCCTTTCGTCCGGTCGATGAGCTGGTGGGGCGTCACGAAGTGGCCGGGGCGGTAGTCCTGGCGAAGGCTGCCCACGGCCGAAACCGAGACGACCCGCTCGACGCCCAGGCTCTTCAGTGCCCAGAAGTTCGCCCGCTGGGGAATCTCCGAGGGCAACAGCACGTGGCCGCGGCCGTGTCGCGCGAGGAATACGACGCGCTGCTCTTCGAGCGTGCCGATTCGGATGGGTTCGCTGGTGGCGCCGAAAGGCGTGTCGACCACGACCTCTTCGACCTGGGAGAGGCCGGGCATGTCGTAAAAGCCCGAACCACCGATCACGGCAAGGGGGATAGTGCTGCTCACA
>CALMIW010000259.1 GCA_937864275.1 uncultured Dehalococcoidia bacterium | reverse complement strand
AAGGGGTGGGTGGTGATCCCCAGGACCGGCTCCCTCTGAAAGCAGAGCGCGAGGTTGAACCCGAAGTGCGGGATCGCGCGCGAGAAGTTCTTCGTGCCGTCGAGGGGGTCGACGACCCACATCCAGCCCTCCGAACGCGTGGCGCTTGCTGTTTCCTCGCTCAGGATGGCGTGAGCCGGGAACGCTTCTCCGAGGATGGACAGGACCGCCCGCTCGGCCGCCAGGTCGGTCTCGGTCACCACGTTGCCGCGTCCCTTCACGCCTGCGAGGGCCGCTCTCCCGTAGGCGGCCCGGATGATCGCCGAGGCGGACTCGGCGCAGTGTTGCGCGACCTCGACTGCGGTCGCACCCGAGACGCTGGTGGGTAGTTCCATCGCGCGGATGCTACGGCGCGAATAGCCTTGGCGCATGGTGGTGATCGCGGGCATCGACCTCGCCTGGAGCGGCCGCAAACCGACCGGCGTCTGCCTGCTCGAAGTCGAAGGCCTCTCGTCGAGGGTGGTCGACATCTCGGTCACGCCGCCGGAAACCGACGCGGAAGGCGTGCTCCACTTGCTCGCGGCCCTCGGCCCGGACGTGGTCGCCGGCATCGATGCGCCGCTCATCGTCGGTCCGAACCGCCGCGCGGAAGCCGAACTCGCCCGCGCGTACGGCCGGTTCGGCGTGTTCGCCTTCGCTGCCCGGACGGACTTTAACGACGGTCACAGTATTGGCGAAGGACCGCGGTTCGGTGCGCTGCTGGCCGCCAGTGGATGGGACCTGAGCCCTGAGGGCATCGCCGCCGAGGCGCCCGGACGCCGCGCCCTGGAGGTCTTCCCCCACGCGACCGCGGTCAGCTTGCTCGGCGCGGCGTTCGCGCTGAAGTACAAGAAGGGCCCGCTGGCCGCCCGGCTCGGCCCGCTGAACCAGTTACGGACGCTGCTTCGGGACTACGCCGTCGAGCAGCTGCCGTGTCTGGTCGATCCGGCGGCCGGCGGGCTGCTCACGGAATCGATCGCGCTTGGCGGTGGGGCGGCGCTCAAGGCGACGGAAGACCGTCTCGACGCGGTGGCCTGTGCGCTGGCGGCGCATCACGCCTGGAGACATGGGTCCGAGGGGCTGACGACCTTCGGGAACGCGGCCGAAGGCTACATCGCCGTGCCCAGGCCGGTTACATCTTCTCCGGAGCCGTCATGCCCATGATCTCGAGCACGCGCGCGAGGGCGATCTTCGCGGCGAGTACCAGCCGCAAGCGCGCTCGCGAGAGCTCGGCATCTTCGGTGATCACCTTGAGCGACGGGTCGTTCGCCTGCTTGAACGCATCGTTGAACGCGTGGAATGAGTTGGCCAGCGACATCGCGTAGTGCGGCAACTGCTGGGGTTCCAGCGATGTCACCACCACCTCGATCACGTCGGTCAGCCGCATCATCTCCCGCACAAGGGAGAGTTCGGACGCGTGCGTCAGACGTGAGACGTCCCCGCCTTCGGGGGAGAGTCCCTGCTCGCGCGCACGCTCAAGGATGGAGCAGAGCCGGGCGTGGGCGTACTGCACATAAAGCACGGGGTTGTCGCTCGACTGCTTCACCGCGAGGTCGAGGTCGAAATCCATCTGGGCGCCGGGCGAGCGCAGCAGGAAGAAGAACCGTGCAGCGTCGGCGCCGACCTCCTCGATGAGTTCATCGAGCGTGATGATCTCGCCGCTCCGCTTGGAGAGGCGCACAACCTCAGTCCCGCGTTTCAGCGTCACCAGCTGGTAGAGCAGGATGTGAAGTCCGTCGGCATTCGCGCCGACCGCGCGTGTCGCTGTCTTCAGCCGGGAGACGTGGCCGTGGTGGTCGGCGCCCCAAACGTCGATCACAAGGTCGAAACCGCGCCGGATGAACTTGTCCCAGTGATAGGCGATGTCGCTGGCGTAGTACGTAGGGTGCCCGTCCGAGCGGACGACCACGTTGTCCTTGTCCTCGCCGAGCTCGCTCGATGAGAACCAGAGGGCGCCCTCCTTGTCGGCGAGCAGACCCTTCTCACGGAGGATCCCCATCGCGACGCTGTAGGGGCCTTCCGGGTCGTACAACGACTTCTCGCTGAACCACGCGTCCTAGCGCACGCCGAACCGGCTGAGCGTCTCGCGAATGTTCCGGACCATCAGTTCAATGCCTAGGTTGCTCAGTTCGCCGGGAGCCGCGTCGCCTTCTGGCCGCAGGAAGGTGTCGCCCGCTTCTTCGCGAATCTGGGCCGCCAGTTCGGCCATGTATTCGCCGGGGTATCCGTCCTTTGGGATCTCCACCTCTCGCCCGAAAAGCTGCTGATAGCGGGCGTAGAGGGTGTCGGTGAACGTGTCCGCCTGCGTGCCGGCATCGTTGACGTAGTACTCGCGGGAGACGTCGTAGCCTGCGGCGATGAGCGCCGAAGCGAGGGCGTCGCCGATAGCCGCGCCCCGGCCGTTGCCAACGTGGAGCGGGCCGGTCGGGTTCGCGGAAACGAATTCGACCTGGGCTTTTCGCCCGGTGCCGAGATCAAGGTCGGCGTAGCGAGCTCCTTCGCGGATCACATGCTCCACCTGCGCCTGGATGAACGCGTTCGAAAGGCGAAGGTTGATGAACCCGGGTGCTGCTACTTCGGCTGGCTCGAGGATCTCGTCGCGCTCGATGTATTTCGCGATGGCAGCCGCCACGTCGAGCGGAGGCTTCATTGCCGCGCGCGCCAGCCGAAGCGGGAGTGCGGTAGCGAAGTCGCCATTCGCCGCGTCCTTCGGACGCTCGATAACCGCCGCCGGGAGCGGGACATCCGGCAGTTCGCCCGCGCTGACAGCTGCCTTGGCCGCGCGGTCGATGAGGTCGGCGAGATACTGGCGAATCGTTCGGGTGTCGGGCATTGAGTGAACAGCGTACAAGGCAGACGTGAGAAGGGCGAAGCGAAGCACTGGTTAAGCGCCGGTGCGGGGATACAGAATGTGTCTCTTGTGGTCTGGCATGCGAGCAGCCAGTCGGGCTAGTGTGTCGTGGATCAGCGCTCCCGGCCGCGCAAGCCGGAACGTCAACCTGCCCGAACAGAAAGACGGTGACGACGATGATGCCTAGCCTCCACAATAGCGCCGCATGAGCTACACCCTCGGAATCGACCTCGGCACTACCTACACGGCTGCGGCGGTCACCCGCGAGGGGCGCACCGAGATCTTCCAGCTTGGCGACCGGGCCGCCTCCATCCCGAGCACAGTCCTGCTGCGGGAAGACGGCGAAATGCTCGTCGGCGATGCGGCCATGAGAAGGTCCGCCACCGAGCCCGGACGCAGCGCGCGTGAGTTTAAGCGCCGGCTCGGCGACCCGGTGCCGCTCCTCCTCGGTGGGACGCCGTACAGCGCCGAAGCCTTGAGTTCGCACGTCCTCAAGTCTGTCGTCGCCGAAGTGAGCGCCCGCGAAGGCGGGCCGCCCGCGGCGATTGCCGTCACCCACCCGGCGAGCTACAGCGCCTACCGGCTCGACCTGCTCGCTGAAGCGTGCCGGCAGGCCGGGATCCCGCGCCCGGTCTTCTGTTCGGAGCCAGCCGCTGCAGCCGTCTATTACGCATCGCACGAGCGCGTTTCCGTCGGGGAGAAGGTCGCGGTATACGACCTCGGCGGCGGGACGTTCGATGCCGCGATCCTGGAAAAGACGGAGGACGGCTTCCTGCTCATCGGCGTTCCCGACGGTATCGACCGCCTCGGAGGCGTTGACTTCGACCAGTCGGTCTTCGCCCACGTGTCCGATTCGCTGGAGCTGAACCTCAAGGCCATCGGCGAGACCGAAGCGGGCCGCGCCGCCCTGGCGCGCCTGCGGGAGGAGTGCCGCGAGGCGAAGGAAGCGCTCTCGTCCGACACCGAGACCACCATCCAGGTGCTGCTGCCGGCCGTGCAGACGCAGGTGCGGCTCACCCGCGCCGAGTTCGAGGCGATGATCCGTCCGCGCATCGAAGAAACCGTGGACGCGCTCCGGCGGGCAGCGGCGAGTGCCGGCATCGAACTCGAGCAGATCGAACGCGTCCTGCTGGTCGGCGGGAGTTCGCGCATTCCGCTCGTCGGCCAGACCGTTTCCGCGGCGGCCGGTTCGCCGGTGATGGTGGACGCGCACCCGAAACACGCAATTGCCTTGGGCGCCGCCATGATGGCCGCCCGCAGCGCTGCTCCGGCCGCCCCGGCGCCGGCTCCGGTGGCGGTGGCGCCTTCTGTCACTGGTGTTGCTGCGTCCGAAGCCGTGTCGGCACCGGCCGCACCTCCGCGCGAGCCGCCCGCGCGACCAGCGCCCGCCGCCGCATCCGGAGGTTCGACGCCGAACGCCGGCAGATCGAAGACGATGTTGCTCGGTGTCGGGGGCGTGGTAGCAGCCGTTGCCGTAGCGGCGGCGGCCTTCGCGCTCACACGCGGCGGCTCTGACGATGAGACGCCGGCCGGCGGAGAATCGACGGCGACGGCGACGGCGCCCGCCGCGGCGCAGGTCAACACGCCGGCTCCCACCTGGACGGCCGCAGCCGTGGTCACCCCCGTACCCACCGCAACTCCGGCTCCGTCCGCGGCGATTAAGGGAATCACGGTTTCCAATGGCCGCTACTGGGTGGAGTTCACCACGACGGCCCTCGCCCTGAACGGAGTAGAAGGCGTGACCCACGTGCATTTCTTCTGGGATACGGTGCCCGTCTCGGCCGCCGGTGTGCCGGGGGCCGGCCCCTGGATCGTGTACGGCGGGCCGTCCCCGTTCACCGGGTACTCCGTTTCCGAGAAACCGGCGGCGGCGAAACAGATGTGCGTCCTCGTCGCCAACGCCGACCACAGCGTCCGGCCGGGGACGGGGAACTGCTTCAATCTCCCGTGAGGCCCGCGCGGTGACTTCAGACGAGGCTCCCCCGATTCGCGCCGTCATCGGCGGCGTTGGCGCGCTCTGCCGGGAGATGGGCCGTCAGGACCTTTCGCTGCGAATCGAAGACGCCCTCGGGAGGACCGACCGGGAGGCGCTCGTGCTCGCCGTGACGGGCGAATTCAAGCGCGGCAAGTCGTCCCTCGTGAACGGACTCCTTGGGGCGAGTTTGTGTCCAACGGTGCCGGACCGCTCGACCGCCGTGCCGACGATCTTCCGGAACGGAAACGCGAATTCGGTGACCCTCACCGTGGCCGACGGCGAAGGACAGCGCCTGGTCACCGGGGAACTCGCGGAGCTTCCCGGGATGGTGCTCGAAGATGACCGCGCCTCCTCTGGAGTGCGCAGGCTCGTGGCCGTTGTGGAAACACCGAACCGGTTCCTGGAGCGCGGGTTCAGCCTGATCGACACGCCGGGCGTCGGCGGCTTGAGCACGGGCTTTGGCGAGGCCGCCCGGAACCTGGCGGGGATCGCCGATGCCGCCATCGTCGTCGCAGGCCACCAATGTGCGGTTGAAGCAATCGGGCCCCATCCACAGCGCGATACCCGTGTCGTTGAGCCCACCGGTGTTGGCCGTGCTCACCACCACGTTGCCCGAGGCGGGGCCCGAAACGGGCGGCAGGGCGGGGGAGCAGCC
>CALMIW010000258.1 GCA_937864275.1 uncultured Dehalococcoidia bacterium | reverse complement strand
GCGCCATCGGTTACTCGACGGGGTCCTTTTTCGCTTCGGCGACCAGGCGGTAGCCGACGTTGCGGACCGTCTCGATGAAGGCGTGGCCGTGGATTTCGATCTTGGCGCGGATGCGGCGGATATGGACGTCGACGGTCCGGGCGCCGCCGAAGTAGTCGTAACCCCAGACGCGGTTCAGCAGCTGTTCGCGGGTAAAAACGCGGCCGGCGTTCATGGCGAGGAAACGGAGGAGTTCGTACTCCTTGAAGGTCATCACCAGCGTTTCGGTGCCAACCGTGACGCGGTAATTCGAGAGGTCCAGGGTGAGCGCGCCGCAACGGACGAAGTTCTCGCTATCGACGCCGTGCTTCCGCCAGAGGGCACGCTCGATTCGCCGGGCGAGCTCTTCGGGAGCGGCCGACAGCATCACGAAGTCATCCACCCCCAGGTCGACCGAGACGCGGTCCATCTGGTCTGGAGCAACGATGACGATAAGGATGATGCCGTTCTCAGCGTAGTTGGCGCTAAGGATGTTGAAGGCCGCGGCGGGAATATCGCGGAGGTCCAGGACGACCACGTCGGCGTTGGGGCCGACTTCGTCGTTTGCGAGGCGTTCGGGGGCGATGGCCGGGGCGGAGAAACCCGCTCGCTCGAGCTCTGGGCCGAGCCGGGCGACATCCGGGTGGCGGGTTACCAGGAACACGGTGCGCATCGCGCTACCCCCTACCCGAGCCAGTATAGCCCGGCCCTATTGCCAAACTCCGGGGCGAGCATGAAATCCATGTGAAATCTGTCACGAAACAGCCTGGAAGCACAGCCGACGCGGAAACGTCACGAATCAACGGCCGCCCGCGGCGGCGCCGGCTTCGGCGGTGTGACGTTCGAGCGCGGAAACGCGGGCGCGCCGGTCGGCGGTGACCGCCTCGCTCCGGCCGAACAACTGGAGCAACACCACGGCGGTCATGACCACGATGCCCATGAGCACGAGCGTCTCCTGGATGCCGATAGCGTCGGCGACGAACCCGATCGGCAGGGCGAAGAGGCCGAAGAGACTCCAGCTGAGCATGGAGATCGACTGGACGCGGCCCTGGTAGGCCGAGTCGGTGCTGGACATGGTGAGGGCGTTGTTGATGCCCTGGAATCCGCCCGCCAGGCCGCCAACGGCAACCATCGCGAGGAGGCCGAACCAGAGGTTCGGGGCGAGGCCGAGACCGACGAGCGAACCGCCGAAAGCGATCGCGAGGAGCGGCTGCGCGGCCCAGGCCCGCTTGCTCTGGGCGAAGGTGGCGACGAGGAGCGTGGCCGCCACCGCCCCGATGGCGCCGAACGACTGGAGCGCGCCAAGCCCGCCGGAGCCTGCGCCGTAGACGTCCTTCGCCACCGAGGGGAGGAACGACTGGTAGGGGAACCCGACCATGACGACGGCGAACGACGTGAGGACGAGGAGAAGGATGGACGGGCGGTTCTTCACGTAGCGGACGCCGTCGGCCATGTCGGCGAAGGGCGAGACCTTGTCTTCGCGGGGCTTCGGGTTTCCGGGCGGGAGGCGGAGCATGGTGAAGGTGGCGAGGAAGAACCCGAGCGTGGTCATGAAGTACACGCCGCCGATGCCGATGACGCTGATGGCGATGAACGCTCCCGCCAACGACGGGCCGATGACACGCGTGCTGTTCATGGAAAGCTGCTGGAGGACGACCGCGTTCCCGACGGCGCTTCGATCGACGAGGTCGCCGATGAACGCCTGGCGCGCAGGCCCGACGAAGGCGAAGCCGGCCCCCTGGACAACACCGGCGACGATCAGCATCCAGAACTCGATCCGGTCGAGCTCGATCATGATCGCCACCCATGCGGAGTTGAGGGCGATGACCATCTGGCAGAAGAGGAGCAGGTTTCGCTTGGGGAGGCGGTCAGCGAGCACGCCGCCCCAGAGCCCGAGGATGAGCTGCGGGACACCGAAGGCGATCATCACCGCGCCGAGCGCGCTGTTCTTCCCGGTCAGGTCGTAGGCGAGGTAGCCGCGGGCGACAACCTGCATCTGCATTCCGAGAAACGAGAAGAGCGTACCCAGCCAGAGAATCCGGTAGCGGGGGTCCTCGAGTGAGTAGAACGTGCGGGTGAACCAGCCGACCGTATCCTTACCCTCACGTCAAGGTGACGTCTTTTCAGCCTAGCACAACGCCCGGAAACGGGGCTCAGGCGAGGGCGAGCGGGACAATCCTGGAGGCGAGAAGGGTGGAGTCGCGGGTAACGAGCGGCGCGCCGAAGACGATGCTTGTTGCGGCGATGATCTCGTCCGCCGGGTCGCTGCTGAAGTCCAACCGCTGCGACTGGCGCGCGACTTCCAGCGAGAGCGGC
>CALMIW010000257.1 GCA_937864275.1 uncultured Dehalococcoidia bacterium | reverse complement strand
CACCGCCGTCGCCAGCAGGAGCAGCAGGATGAGGCGGCTGTACTGCATCGGAGCGCGCGTCATCCGGTTCAGCCCCAGCGCGACCGTCGGGCTGTCCAGGCGGTGCGTCGCCCAGGCCACGAAGCGCAGCGCCAGCGGGAAGATCCGCAGGAACACCAGGGCCACCATCAGCATGAACAGCGTCGGCGAGAGCAGCAGGAGCGGGTCCGCGGAGAGTTCGCCGAACAGCCGCTCGGTGACGAAGGAGCCCTTCTCGCGCAGCTGGTAGAACAGGAACGCGCCAATGCCCACGAGCACCAGGTCCATGTAATAGCGCAGGAACAGCGGCTGCGTCTGGGGCCGCGCCAGCGAGTGTTTGTAGTCGATCGTCGTTTGCCGGGCCGCGCGCCACGCCGGGATGAGCAGCGCCGCGAACGCCAGCGCGGCCCCCCCGAGCGCCGCGAGGAACGCCATCCGCGAAAGCGGCACCTCCAGCGAAGAGTTCCCGCTGAGCGATTCGAACGGCGGCGTATAGCCCAGGATCGAGATCCCCAGCCGCGCCAGGAACGGCCCGATGATCGCCGCCGCCCCGCAGAGGATGACGCCTTCGATCGCGTAGATGGCGATGACCTGGCGCGAACTCGCCCCGCGCGAGCGCAGCAGCGCGACCTCGCCTTGCTGCCGTTCGATCAGCATCGTCGCCACCATCACCAAGTAGTAGAGCGAAATGCCGACCACCTGGAGCATCAGCGCGAACAGCGGCAACCGCGTGAAGAACAGCTTGGTCCGGTACTCGCCGATGATTTCGGGCAACTGCGTCTCGACGGTCGAGCCGCTCACCTGCTCTCGCATGGCCGTTTCCAGGGCCCGAGAACCGTCTTCCACCTGGCGTGCGTTCCGCGAGTTGATCGCCCCGATGTCGATGAACCCGAACGTCTCGACCGTGCTGTCCATGTCCTGCAGGTAGGTGCCGAGCGTGCCGTTCACCACGTTCTCGGGAACCCAGAACGGGTACGTCGGCCAGCCGGTGCTGTCCATCACGAACCGGTCGGTCTTCCCGAACCAGAACACGTCCGCCAGGTCCCGGGGTTCCACGAAGCCCACCACGGTTACCACCACGGGCGCGACATCGGCCCGCCAGAAGGGGTGCAGGTCGAACTGCGCTCCCAGCTGGATGTTGAGCGCCCCCGCCGCCTCCTTGCTCATCAGCACTTCGATTGCCGGGGGGGAGATCCCGACCGGAGCGTTCGGCTGCCGTCCCTCCACTAGTCTCACTTCCGCATCGAACTGGTCGACGAACTGGAAATGCGCGCGCGGCCGGTCGTCGCCGGGCGGGAACGGCTGGCCCGGCTCCGCGGGATAGAACGTCGCCGAACGGCCGTAGTGGACCAGTTCGTCCAGTACCGGGGCCGTGTGCTGGCGGATGACGTTGTCGATCGTCTCCCGCCGGGTCGCGTAGTCGGGCAAGCCGGGCCGCCCGGAGGCCACCACGCGGACGTTCCGCTCCACCGGGTCCGCCGTCCGCAGGGCGTAGCGCAGGCCGAGGTCCCGGATGGCGTCCGAGTAGAGGACCACGCTCGACATGAGCGCGGCCGACATGACGACGCCCACCACCACCGTCGCGAGCAGGCGGCGGTTGGCGAAGCTTCGGCGGACAACCATGCGCAGGATGGTCGCGACGGTATGCATCGATCTGTGGCGGGAGCCTAGCAGGGAGCGGCCTCCAGCCGCAAAAGCCAACCGCGCCCGTAAAGCCCCCGCGGCAATCTCGCCGCTTGTGTACAGTGACGCCGATGCGCGGATTGGTCCGGATCTGGCGGCTGTTCTCCCGGCGAAGCGGGCGCAACTGGCGCCTCCTGGCGGTGCTCGCCCTCGGCATGATCATGGCCGCGTCGCTCCTGGCCGCCGCGCCCATCTATGCCCGCACGATGGCCGACCTGGGGCTCACCTTCATCGTCCGCGAGGAACTGAACGCCACCCCGGGCAACCGCGTCCAGTTCGCCGCCATCCCCCTCGCGACCGACGAGGGCAAGCAGATCAAGGACGCCGTCGCTGCCCGCATTGAAGAGCGCGTCGGCTGGTTCGAAGCTTCCAGTTCGCGCTATCTGCGCACCGGCCGGTTCTTCACTGGCGCCGATGGCGCCGAAGTCACCTGGCTCTCGCCCCAGGGCCAAATCCAGTCCCTCACCGGCTACGAAGACCACGTCCGCCTGCTCGAGGGCGAGTTCCCGAAGACCACGCCGCACGGCGAAGCCATCGAGGTCGCCATCAGCCCCGAATCGGCCGCGCAGTCCAGGCTCGCCGTCGGCCAGACGTTCCGCATGGTCGAGGACTTCGACACCTGCGACCGCGAACTGCCCAGCCTGGACCGGCCTCCGCCACCCCCGTGCACGCCCGCCGCCGGAATCACCTTCAGCTTCACCGCGAAGGTCACCGCCATCGTCGAGCCGCTCTCCGACGACGACGCCTTCTGGGTGACGCTCACGAGCATCTACTTCGCGCCCTTCAGCGTCGGGACGCAGGCGGGCGTTGTCCTGCCGATGTTCACCACCGAGGAAACCCTCCTGGGCAACTTCGCCGTGAACAACCCGGGCTACCTCGCCGAGACCGCCTGGCACACCTACGCCGACCCCGAGCAGCTCTCCAAGGCGAACTTCGAACGGGCGCGCGAAGACCTCATCGGCCTCCACCGGGACGTCGAGCCCCTCGGGGGCGCCTCCTTCAGCCCGCTCTCCAATCTCCTCGATGACTACCGCGACAGCGCCAGCTACCAGCAGGCGCCGCTCACCATCCTCCTCCTCGAAGTCGCCGCCGTGGCGCTCTTCTACGTCATCCTGATCGCGCTCGTCATCGTCGAGCGCCAGGCCGACGAAATCGCGCTCCTCCGCAGCCGCGGCGCCACCACCGTCCAGATCGGCGCCATGTACCTGCTCGAAGGGCTGATCATCGGCATCCCCTGCATCCTCGCCGCCCCGTTCCTCGCTGCCGTGGCCACCGCCGGGCTGGGCCTCACGCCCACCTTCGAAAACGTCAACAACGGCGAACTCCTGCCCACCGTCATCCCGCTTTCAGCGTTCGGCTTCGCCGCGATTGGCGTCGCCCTCTCCGTTGTCGTCCTGCTGGTGCCCGCCATCCTCGTGGCCCGGCGAAGCGCCGTCGCCCGGCGGCGGGAGCAGGCGCGTCCCGGCCCCTCGTTCCTCCAGCGCTACTACCTGGATGTCGCCCTGGCCGGCGTTGCCGGGTTGCTCCTCTGGGAACAGAAGGAGCGCGGCACCGTCTTCCAGCCCTCCGCAACTGGCGGCGTCTCGTCGGACCCGCTGCTGCTCGCCTCCCCGGCGATCCTGATGCTCGCCGCCGCGGCCCTCCTCCCCCGCTTCCCCCCCGTGGCGCTCCGCGCCGGCGCCCGCCTCTTCGGAAGACGCGCCTCTCCCGCGGTTGCGGTCGGGCTCTGGCAGGTCGCGCGCAGCCCGGGGAACTCCGCCCGGCTCGCCCTGTTGCTCACCATGGCCGTCGCCGTCGGCACCTTCGCCGCCAGCTACTCCGCCACGGCGAAGGCGACCTACGACGACCGCGCGAAGTACGCCGCCGGCGTCGACTGGCGCATGGTGGGCGGCACCACCAGCAGCCTCGGGCTCAACGGCAAGGGCAGCGACGTCCGCTTCAGCGAATTGCCCGGCGTGGACTATGCCACCGGCGTCATCCGCGTCGTCGGCTCGCCCGCCATCGCCGGCGTCTCCACCCGGTCCTTCCAGGTCGTGGGAGTGGACCCGGACCGCGCCTCCGAGATGCTCTGGTTCCGCGACGACTTCGCGGACAGGCCGCTGCGGGAACTGATGTCGAACCTCGGTGCGCCCCAGCCGCTCCGCGGCAAGACCCTCCCGGCGGGGACGACACGCATCAAGCTCAAGGGGGGCAGCAACGACCAGCGCGCGGTCCAGACCCTCTGGGCACGCGTGGCCGACAAGGACCAGGCCTTCCAGATGCTCGAACTGGGCGAGGTGCCGGGCGGCGGCTGGCAGGAAATGAGCGTCGACCTCGGCAAGAACGCGGACGGCGGCTATGGCGAACCGCTCGTCCTTATGTCACTCATGATCACGGAGCCCTCCAACCGCTTCAACGCCCAGAACCTCGTCATCCTCATCGACGACATCACCGCCGTCGACGCGAACGGCCAGGAAACGCTCCTCGAAGGCTTCGAAGGCACCACGCCCGGCTGGGCGCCGCTTCCCACCCGGCTGACGAAGCAGGACGTCTTCGAGGTCACCCGTGAAGGCGCCGCCACCGGCAATGGCGCGGGCAAGCTCACGCGCTTCGCCGGCCAAAGCACCGACCTCTGGGGCCTCTACGTCGCCCAGGTCGCTGTTCCCTTGCCGGTCATCGCCAGCGAGTCGTTCGCCGCGTCCACGGGCATCCCGGTCGGCGGCAGCGGCAACGTCATGGTCGGCGACATCCTCGCGCCCATCACCATCACCGAGACCTTCCGCCTCATGCCCACGCTCGACACCTCGCAGGGCCCGGCTGTCATCTTCAACCGCGATCACCTGCTCTCGTGGCTCGGCATCACCGACCTGGTGACCCCGGCGGGCCTGAATGAAGGCTGGTTCGCCCTCGAACCGGGCGCCGACCGCGAAGCCCTCGAACGCACGCTGTCCGACCCGCCGTTCTACCTGGACCAGGCCTACGACCAGCAGAGCGAACTCGAATCACTCGAACGGAACCCGCTCATCGCCGCCGGCGGCGCGGGCATCCTCTACATCGCCTTCGGGGCGGTGCTCCTGCTGGTCGCCGCGGCCCTGCTCGTTTCGCTCTGGGTCTCGGTGCAGCGCCGCCGGGCCGAGTTTGCGGTCCTGCGCGCGATGGGACTCTCCCGCGGCCAGGTCGTCCAGCTCCTCGCCTTCGAATACGCCATCGTCGCCGTCCTCGGCCTCGTCGCCGGCGCCTACCTCGGACGCCTTGTCGGCGAACGCATGCTCTCGTTCCTC
>CALMIW010000256.1 GCA_937864275.1 uncultured Dehalococcoidia bacterium | reverse complement strand
GCGGCGGACGTCCCCCGCCGCGCAGGCGACCCCCCCGGCGAGCGCTTCGCGGCGCGCCTCACCGGTGTACACGGGCCTCCCCCCGACCCCCGCCAACACAGCTGCCGCTCCAAGGCCGAGCCCGAGGACGCCGCCGTTCGCGAGGGCCGTGCCCGCCGGACGTTTCTGCGACGAAACCTGGACGCCGGTGGCCGCCGTGAGCCCGCCCGTGGCGGCGTTGACGATGCCCACGACGGTCAGTCCGAGCACGAACGTGCCGTACCCCGTCTTGTCGAGCTGGTGCGAGCACAGGAATATCAAGGCGAGGGCAACCACGAGGTTCATCCCTCGAAAGATGAACGCGACGATGCCCCCGAGCGCGATCGACATGGGGTCATCGTATAGGGATTGCCCTGATGGGCTACTGCCCGGGACAACAAAAAAGGCGCCCCTGGGGGCGCCCTTCTTGTTGTTGCTGGAGCGTCCGGCTAGTTGCCGAAGGCGTTGTAAAGGCCGTCGTTGTCGCCGAGGTTCAGGTCGTTCGTGGCGTTGGCGATGGCGATGATCGGCACGTCGCTCGTGATCGTCATACCACCCCAGAAGCATCCGGGAGGCGTCGCGCCGATACCGCTATCGGTCGTGAGGCCCTGGTAGAAGATGAACGAACCGGTGATCGTCTTCGTCGCCTGGTAGGTGCCCGCGGTGTAACCGCCGGGCGCGGAGTTGGAGGTTTTTTTGAGGGGGGTGACCGTCGGTTGGGCGGTGCCGCGGTGGGCGCCGCCCCCGCTGACCCGGGTGTTGTCCCCGCCGGCGCCGCCGGAGGCATACGCCCGGCGGAAGATGAGCGGGAACTTCGCGCTCGTCGTGGCGCGGTCGGTCGGCACGCCGTTAACGGCGGTGTAGAGGTCCTCATCGATGTAGCTGCCGGCCGAGGTCATCTTCGAGCGGAAGAGGACGGCGGCGAGCGGCTGGTCCGAGGTCACGGTGGCCGCGCCGACGAAGCCTTCCGGGATGTTCCCGACCGCTTCGTAGACGCTGTGGCTGCCGGTGCCGTTCGCCGCGATCGTCAGCGGGACCGTGTACGTGCCGGTGTTGCCGGTGTACGTGATCGTCGCGTTCGCCGCCGAAGCGTTGGCGTTCGAGAGCAGGATCTGGGTGTAGTAGCCGTCGAGTTTGATCGCCAGCGGGATGGAGATCGTGGTCCCGACGTCGTCGGTGGTGTCGCCGGCGCCGCCGACGATGAAGCCGTCGTACGAGGCGAGCTTGCGGAGGCCGCCGGAGAGGAAGGCATCCACGCCGACCGTCACGGTCGACGCGGAGGTCGTGATGGTCGCGGCCATGATCGAGTTCGACGTGCTGGCCGGCATCGGGATAGCACCATCGACCGCGGTCGGCGCGAAGCTAATCTGGCCGCCGACCGGGATCTTGTAGCCGCCGCCTGCGCAGGCAGCCGCGCCGGAGCCGGCGTCCGTCACCGGCGTCTTGGCGCCGCCCGGGAAGGTGTAGAGGATGGTCACGCAGGCTTCAGCGGCGCCCGTGTTGGCGATCGCGAAACGCGTGTTGTAGGTGTTGTCGAGCGCGTTCGCGACGTACGGGAGGGTCACCTTGGTGCCGCCCGTCGGGTACGCGTTGTGGATCGAGTAGGACTTCGCGAAGTTGCTGCTCGATTCGATATCGCGCACGAGCAGGGCATTGATCGGCTGATCGCTGCTGATGACGCCAACGCCGCGGAAGCCCGGCGTCAGGCCCGTGTTGAGCGCTTGAGCGAACACGCGCGTGCCTCCGGGAGGCACGTTGGGATAGACCACGGTCGCCGACGGGATCTGCACGCCCTGCGGGGTGTAGATGTCCATCACAATGGTCGCCGGGGCGTTTCCATTGTTCTGGGCAATCGAGCTCGTGTTTTCCTTGCTGTTGGGGAGCAGCGCGGGGAGGACAGCGACGTGGTCGAAGCCGCGTCCCGGTGTCAGCTCCTGCCGGTTGCCCGGCATGCTGCCCGCGTTTGCGGTAGCTACCGGGATAAGGGTCAGAGCGCCGAGCACTGTTGCAAGCGCCAGCCGCCGAATACGAATTCGCTCCATGAAGTTTCTCCTCATCACTCGGCAGTGTAGGAACCGCGTAGAAGTAGGGTCAACGAATACCTCGCGCATGCTCCGAGTCCCGTGTAAACGGTGTGTAACTTTTGACTGAGTCTGGATTCGCGCTTTACGAGAATTGGTTGAGCGCCTGAAAGATTAGCACAGTGGCGATAGCCCCTCCGACGAGGATGAACACCAGCTTGGTCCCGTTCATGGCGGCGGCCCTCCGGATGGTTGCTCAGTCAAAGTACGCCTCTTTCCTCTGTTCACACCATCGCGCCCCGTATCGTTGCCCGCGTGATATCGCGAGGCCTCTTCGCCTTCGTCGCCGCCGTGGCCGTCGTCGCCGCCCTCGGATCCGCCTGCGGTTCGGCAGCCGATGACCCGGCACCTACCCAGGAGCCTCCGGCCGACCGATCGAGCAGCACCGGCGTGCCGGCGGGGGCGTCCGCCACGACTGCACCGGACAAGGTCGACTCAGCGAGGTTCGTTCTCGGCGCCGTGCCAGGGAAGCCGGTGGTCTACTGGATCCACACGGACTGGTGAACGAACTGCAAACGAATCCGGCCCGTGTGGCCGGACCTGCAGGCCGAATACGGCGACACCGTCCAACTCATTCAGGTTGATCGAGACTCCGATGCGGGCCGGAAGTTCGCGGAGAGCCACCGCATCAACTATCAGCCAGGATTCGTCGTCCTCGGCGCCTCCGGCGAGGTGACGTACGCGGCCCTCGGCCCTTACACGCCCGAGGATGTGCGCAAACTCGTCGCGGCAGCCGCAGGCGACTGAGAGGTCTCGCCAAGGGCGAACTCCGCCGCGAGAGCCGCCGCCATCGCCCACGTTTCGCTCTTGTCACGTCCTGCGGCGCGAAGGTCGTGGTTCCCGCCCTCGATCCAACGAAGAGCGATCTGGGGGCTCAATGCATAGCCGGCCACGTCGTCGCGAGTCCCGAAGGCGTCCTTCGACCCTTGCACGATCAACGCGCGCGTCTGGAGCGCCTCGAGGTGCGCCGTCCGCGTCTTCTCGGGCTTGCCCGGCGGGTGAAACGGATAGCCAAGACAGATCAGTCCGGCGACGCCGAGCTCGTCGGCGACCATGCTCGCCATCCTTCCGCCCATCGACTTGCCGCCGATGAACGGGGTCCCGCCGCATTCGCGAACGGCAGTGCGCCACGTATCGAGGAGGATTGCTTCGCGGTCCGGCGGCCGGGCCTTCCCCGTGTCCCGCCGCACCCGCATGTAGGGGAACTCGAACCGGAGCACGCGAATGCCCGCAGCCGCGATCCCGGCGGCCACCACGTTCATGAACTCCGAGTCCATCGGTGCGCCGGCGCCGTGCGCGAGGATCAGCGTCGCCGCCGCATCGCCTGGTCGGTCGGTAAGGAACTCGACTGCCATCTCGCCACCGTGCCCCCGGGACCTGCGGCCGGGGAGCTAATTCACCGTATGGTCGATGCCCTGGAGCTTCCGCCAGTGGTGCTCCGTTCGAATCCGCCTGATGGTGCCTGAGCGCGAGCGCATGACCAGCGATTCGCTCGCCGCGCCGCCCGCCGTGTATTCCACGCCCTGGAGGAGGTCGCCGCCGGTGACTCCGGTCGCCGCGAAGAACACGTCGTCCCCCTTCACCAGGTCTTCGATGCGGAGGACCTTCGTCAGGTCGATTCCCCGTTCCGCGGCCATGCGCCGGTCGTCCTCGTTCCGCGGCCAGAGCCGGCCCTGGAAGTCGCCCTCCAGGCACTTCAGCGCGCACGCCGCGACGACGCCCTCGGGCGACCCTCCGATGCCGAGCATCATGTCGACGCCGGCCGACGGGATCCCGGCGGAGACGGCCGCCGGGGCGTCGCCGTCGGTGATGAACTTGATCCGCGCGCCAGCCGCCCGCACCTGGTCGGCGATGTCGGTGTTGCGGTCGCGGTCCAGGATGACGACGGTGACTTCTTCCACCGGGATGCCCTTCGCCCGTGCCACCTGCTGGATGTTCCAATCTACCGGCGCCGAGAGGTCGATCGCCCCGCGCGCCTGCGGCCCGACCGCGATCTTCTCCATGTAGAACATCTCGTGCGGGTTGTAGAGCGTGCCGCGGGGCGCGCAGGCGATAACGCTCACCGCGCCGGGACGGCCCTGGGCCGTGAGCCGGGTGCCCTCGAGCGGGTCGACGGCGACGTCGACCTGGGGACCGTGCCCATTCCCGACTCGTTCGCCGTTGTAGAGCATCGGCGCTTCGTCTTTCTCGCCTTCGCCGATGACGATGACGCCGTCCATGTCGACCGTATCGAGCATCATCCGCATGGCGTCGACGGCAGCCTGGTCGGCGCCGATCTTGTCGCCGCGGCCCATCCACTTGGCAGCTGCCACGGCGGCCGCTTCGGTGACTCGCACCAGCTCCATTGCGATGTTCCGGTCGGGGACGCGTTCGTTTCTCAAGGGTTCACTCCCAGTTGGTGTGCCACCGGCTTGAGTGCTTCCGCAACAAACCGGATGTGTTCGTCGAGCTCTACGCCAAGGTCCCTGGCGCCGTTCACCAGGTCGTCCCGGCTCACGCTCCGCGCGAACGCCTTGTCCTTCATTTTCTTTCGCACCGATGCAGGTTCGATTGAGGAAAGGGACTTATCGGGTTTCACCAGCGCGCAGGCCGTCACGAACCCGGAGAGCTCGTCGCAGGCATAGATGGCGCGGTCCATCTTCGAGGTGTATTCCATCCCGAGGAACGGCGCGTGGCAAAGGATGGCATATCGGATGTCCGCGGGCACGCCGCGCGCTTCCAGGAGCACCGATCCCGCTTTCGGATGGAGGTCTTCCGTGGGGTGGATCTCCCAGTCGAAGTCGTGCAGCAGGCCGGTGATGCCCCACTTCTCTTCGTCTTCGTGCAGCAGCCGCGCGTATGCCTGCATCACCGCCTCGCCGGC
>CALMIW010000255.1 GCA_937864275.1 uncultured Dehalococcoidia bacterium | reverse complement strand
AGCACCAGGTCGTCTTCCACCACGTCGTGGGCGATGCCCATGCGCAGCAGTTCATCCCCCACGATCCGGTGGCCGAGCAGCATCATCCGTCGGGCGAGTGCGTCGCCATGCCGCATGCTCAGCCAGGCGAGGTTCATCGGCGCCGGTCGGCCCTGACGCACTTCGCCCACCTGCAGGAACGCTCCCTCGCCGGCAACGATGAAGTCCGCCGAGAGCGCCAGCGCGGAGCCTGCGTTGATGGCATAGCCCTCCAGCGCGCAGACAACTGCCTTGTCGGTCGCGTAGATGCGCTCGTGGACGCCGCGCCATGCGGCCTGGAAGCCCGGCAGCCAGGCCGGTCGCGGGTCGGCGTTGAACTCCTTCAGGTCGAGACCCGAGCAGAACACCCCGGAGGCCCCGCGAAGAAGAATCACCCGCACCTCCGGGTCGGCGCCACAGACCTCCACCGCGTCCTGCAGTCCCTGGGCGACCGGACCGGTGATCGCGTTCTTGCGTTCCGGCCGGTTCAGGATGACTTCAGCGACGTGTCCGGACCGTTCGAGCAGTACCTGTTGGGAGTCCATGGGCGTACGCTTCCTTCACGAAATACGAGGGAGAGAGCCCCCAATGCACCTGATCCTAACGGACGCCGCGCCGATCCACTGGGCCATCGGCGGAGCGGCCATCGGCGCCATTACGCTGGCCCTGTTGTACATCGGCAACCGGCGCCTCGGCGTCTCCACCGGCTTCGAAAACATCTGCGCGCTCGTCGTGCATACGCCGTACTTCACCCGCCAGAGCCTGGTCTCTTCGCATAGCTGGCGATTGCCGCTGCTGACGGGGTTGTTCCTCGGCGGCGTGCTCTCCGCGCTGCTCGCCGGCGGCTGGGAAACCACCTGGGCGCTCGGCATGTTCGATGCCGAGATCGGCTGGGGGAACGGCGGCAAGCTGCTCTGGATGTTCGGCGGTGGCCTGCTCATCGGCTTCGGCACGCGTCTCGCCGGCGGCTGCACCAGCGGCCACGGCATCTTCGGCATGTCGAACCTCGAACTCCCGAGCATCATCTCGACCGTCTGCTTCATGGCGGCCGGCATCGTAACCACCAACCTGATCTACCGGGTGATCCTGTGAAGACCTCGCCGCTGATGATGCTCTTCTACCTGGGCCTCGGCACCGTCTTCGGCCTCGTCCTGAGCCGTTCTGGCGCGGCCGACTACAACTTCATCCAGGGCATGTTCCTGCTCGAGGAATTCCAGCTCTACGGCATCATCGGGACCGCCGTCGCGGTCACCGCCCCCGGCCTCTATTTCCTCAAGCGCTACGGCAAGACCGCCACCGGCGAGAAGCTCCAGTTCGAACGCAAGCCCGGCCATCGCGGGAACATCTACGGCGGCTTCCTCTTCGGCATCGGCTGGGCCATCACCGGCATGTGCCCGGGCCCCATCCTCGTGAACATCGGCGAAGGCAAGCTCTACGCCATCGCCGCGCTCGCGGGGACGCTCGTCGGCGCGGGTTCGTTCGGCGCCCTCTACCCGAAGTTGCAGGGCATCTTCAAGCTGCCCTCCCTCCAGGTGGGCACCGGCGAGGGCTAACCACGGGGGCGGGATTCCGCCCCTACTGGATCGCCCACCGGACCGTGACGTTCACGGTCACCGTGTTCGTCCCGACTTCAATTGGCGTCGGGACAGAACCGCCGTCGTCATCCCGCCCGGCGGCGTCTTGTTTGATGCCGCCTCCGCTGGTCTGCGTCTCGGAGATGGTCACCGGCGCGCCCAGCGAAACGTCGCCTAGCTTCGCCAGCTGCTCGGCCTTCGCTTTCGCATCCGCCATAGCCTTCTCGCGTGCTTCCTGCATCGGCTTCGATTCGTCCTCGATGCCGAACGAGATGGACTGCAGCCGTGCGGCGTTCCCGCCGGCGGTGACCGCGCCGTCCACCACCTTGCTCATGTCCTCCACGTCGCGGACCGTCGCCTTGACGGTATTCGTGACCGTGTAGCCGGTGAGCACCGCTCCCGAAGTGCGGTAGTCGTAGTTCGGCTGGATCGAGAGTCCGGTCGTCTTGATGTCCTTGTCCGCGACACCGTTGCTCTTGATCGACTTGATCACCGCATCCGCCGCTTCGGCCGCGTCATCGCGCGCCTGTTCGACGGTGGTGGCCGTCACCTGGATGCCGACGTTCACGAACCCCAGGTCCGGCGGCACCTGCACCTGCCCGGTCCCGCTGACCGTGATGCCGCTCGTTTCGACCGGCTGGTTGTTCACGGTGGTCTCACCGGCGCAGCCGCTGAACAGCGCCGCCGCAGCCAGGCCCGCGGCGAATGCCGCCAGGGAGTATGAGCGCTTCATTTTGCCGCCCTCCTTCGAATTCCAATGTAGCGAGTGCGTCCCGCGCTTCCTCGGCCCTTCGGGGCCGGTTCGCTGCCCCCTACGTCCCTAACGCCAGGGCGGCGTCTAAAGTGCCCGGAACCAGCGGCGGCCTTCGATCCTCACCACCTCGCCCCACCCCGGCTGGGGGAAGTGCGCGGCTGCCACGCGCCACCCTTCGGCTTCGATCCGTTCCACGAGCTCCACGCGGGTGCGGATGCCCAGCGGGATGTCCGCGTCGGAGCCGAACGGCCGCTCCGGCTCGGTGAGATAGATCGGACTGTTCAACACGTCGCCCGCAATCACGAACCCCTCCCCCCGCGATTGGACCAGGAGGCTCATGTGACCCGGTGTATGGCCTGGCGTTTCCAGCGCGGTGACTCCAGGGGAGATCTCCGTCTCGGACTGGAGCAATTCGAGCACGCCCGCATCGTGAAGGGGCTGGACGAACCGCTTGAAGTAGGGCGGGACGGTCTCGCGGCCACCGAAATGGCGCCAGTCCCGCTCGTGCACCAGGTAGCGCGCGTTCGCGAATCGCGGCCGCCCGGTGCTCTCATCGACGGTCCACCCGACGTGGTCCGGGTGGGCGTGTGTCAGGAACACCGTGTCGAAGTCCGCGAAACCGAGGCCGCTTTCGGCGAGCACGGTGAGCATTTCGCCGCGCATGTTCCCGTAGCGAGGGTAGGGCCCCACGCCGACGCCGCAATCCACGAGGATCCGCCGTCCCGCGACCTCGACCGCGTAGCAGGTGTTGTGGATCCGCCAGAGGTGCGCGTCGCCGTGGAACCCGTTCGGGAAGGCCGCGTGATAGGCCGCCCAATCGAACGGGGGCTCGCCGGGGCCTGGCTCCGGTGCCGGGCGGCCGGGGATGTCGGCGTATCCGTCCGCCAGCGCCAGGACGCGTATGTCGCCGACCGCCAGCACTCTCGCAGAAGCGTCGCTCACGGTCGGCATCGTTGCAGATGGCGAAACCTGCCGCCAGTCCCGGGCCGATTCAGCGTTCCGCCGATTTGTGCCCATCCTTGGCGAATCCGCGAACGCCGGTGTGATTCCTTTCACAGCCCGATGCCGCCCCCTGTGCTGATATACCCGCTGGCCGCGGTGCCAATCGTCTTCGCCCACTGTGTAAGATTTCCCCACGTGGCCGGTCTAACCGTCGAAGCCCGCTGGCTCGACGGCCTTGCGGGCAGGCTCGGGGATTCCCGGGCCGGCGCCGCGTTCGCGGTAGAGGGGTGGCATGGATCAACTCCACGATTCCAGCCTCATCGAGCTCGCACAGGGCGGGGATCAACACGCCTTCGCCGAGCTCTACTCCCGCTACTTCGACCCGGTGTACGACTTCGTCGCCCGCATGACGCGGAATCGCGACGAGGCGGCGGACATCGCCCAGGACACCTTCCTGAAAGCGATGAACGCGCTCGGTGGCCTCCAGAAGGGCTCCAGCTTCAAAAGCTGGATCTTCACCATCGCGCGCAACACCGCCCTCAACCGGCTCGAGAAAAACGCCCGGACACGGCCCCTCACGTTCGAAAGCGAGGATGGCGAAGAAGTCGGTTTCGACGTTGTCGATTCCGACCGCTTCTCCGATCCCGAAGAGGCCGCGCAAGCAAGCGCTGTTGCCTCGCTCGTGTGGGAAGCCGCCGCCGGGTTAGACCCCAAGCAGCTTTCTCTGCTGGACCTGCACCTGCGCCAGGGGCTGGACAGCGGCGAGATAGCGGACGTCCTCGGTGTCACGAAGAACAACGGATACGTGATGCTGAATCGTCTCAAGAAGGCCGTCGAAGAATCGATCGGAGCCTTCATCATGTTCAAAGACGGCCGTCAGTACTGCGACGACCTGGATTCCGTGCTCAAAAAGGCGGATATCCAGGGCATGTCGCCCGAAACCCGGAAGGTCGTCGAACGGCACGTGGCGCTGTGCCCGAACTGCGAAGAACGCAAGAAGAAGCTGGCTCCGCTCGCTGCGTTCGCCGCATTCGGTGCTATCGGGGCGCCCGCCAGCGCGAAGGCGCACATCCTCGAAGGCCTTATGCAGCAGTGGCCCGGTCCGGCCGCCACCGGCGGCGGCGCCTCGGGCGGGTCGTCGGGCGGCGGCGGTGCTGGCGGCAGCGGCGGCGGGGCCGCCGGTGCGGGCGGCGCCTCGCGCGGCCTTGGCAAGCTCCTCGGCGGCGCCCGGGTGCTCGTGCCTGCGCTCGGCGGAGTCGCCGCGCTCCTCGTCGGGGTCCTCTTCCTTCCCCAGAGTCCGCTCGCCATCCTCAAAGACGAACCCGCAACGCAGCAGGCCCTCATCGATGCGCCCGGCGGCCCCGCCGGCGACCCGACGCAGACCGGCGGAACCGGAACCGCGACCGCGTCCCCGACCACCGCCTCGACTGCCACCGGCACGGCCACGGCGTCGCCGTCCGGCTCCCCCTCGCCATCCGCCACCGCCCAGGGGCAGGCCACCTCTGGCCCGGCCGCTACGCCGACGCAGACCAACACCCCCGCCCCCACGCCCGGGCCGGGTACCCCGACCTTCACTCCCTCGCCCACCGCCACCCGCACACCGACGCCCACGCGCACGCCCACTCCTACGGTCACCCCAACGCCGACTCAGTGCGTGCCGGTGCTCTCAGCCAACACCGACGTCCTGAACATCGCCCCGGGCGGGACGTCGTCCTTCACAGTGCAGAACGGCACGGCCTGCCCGACGACGTTCTCCGCGGCGGCCACGGGCGGCTGGCTCAGCGTCCCCAGCGGCGGCACGCTCGGCCCTTCCGCCTCGTTCACCGTCGCTGTGTCCGTCAACGCCGCGCTCGTGCCGGTACAGCCCGTCCGCTACACCGGCACCGTCCTCATTGTCTGGGGAAGCAACTCGTTCATCGTCTCCGTGACCACCGAGCGGACGGGCGCGCCTCCCGTCATCAGCGCCGCCAGCGGCAGCTGCAACGCCAACGGAGGGTCGTTCTGGCAGGTCGCCGCCTCCGATGACGGCAGCGTCGCCAGCGTGGTGGTGCAGTACACCAACAACGACAACGCCCCCGTGACCGTCACCCTCAACCCGCCTTCGTTCGGGACCACGTGGACCGGGAGCGGCCCCGGCGCCCGCGGCGGCTCGGACTACCGGGCGACGGCCGTGGATAACGTCGGCCTCTCGACGACCCTCTCGTTCTCGATCCCGCGCTCCTGCGCCTGAAGCGATGGCAATCCCCGCACGACTTCGCTAGACTTCGCGCCACTGCCGTAACCCCCACTGCCCCGAGGTGTCCCCATGCCCGACTTCCCCTCTGTCGAATGGTTCCAACAGGCCGCCGACTTGCTCAACAAGTCCGATAGCTTCAAGCGCCTCGGCACCTGCGATACCGAGATGGGTATCCAGGTGGGCAACCGTTACTTTGAACTCGACTTCGAAGCCTTCGAACTGGCCCGCGTGAAGGAGGTCGATGCCGCCCGCATGGAGGAACTCGACTTCTACCTCGTCCAGTCTCCCGAGGCCTGGAAGGCGATGCTCGACGACATCAAGGCGAACGGCATCGCCACCCATGAGTTCACCCTCAACTCGCTCGACCTCCGCAGCGATACCGAGTTCGCCCTCGGCAAGGACTACAACCGCCGCGACGCGTTCTACCGCTTCAACCAGACCTTCCAGGACTACTTCGACTTCACCTCCAAAATGGAGACGACCTACCCGGTCGGCGTCGCCTGACGGCGCCGTAAAAGGCCACGGACGAAAACGGGGAGGCAAGTTGCCTCCCCGTTCTCGTTCTTGCCGCAACCGGCC
>CALMIW010000254.1 GCA_937864275.1 uncultured Dehalococcoidia bacterium | reverse complement strand
CGGTCTGCTCGAGGCGCACCGGTCGCCAGATGCCGCCCGGGTTGCGGTCCCGGTCGAGCAGGTGCCCGTCCTGGAACGCGCCCGTGAGGTTCCGCTTGGCCGTCCGGTCCGCTTCGGGCCGGCAGCTCACCTCGAGGGCGAGGAGGTGCTGACGGACGGCGCCGGGAGAAAGGAATGTCTCGCGAGCCAGCTGCTCGGTCGTCGCTTCTCCGCTGTTCTTCAGGGCGATGAGGAGCGTTTGGCGCGTCGAACTGAGGAATTCGAGACTGCCACCAGAAGCCCGAGACTGCATGACTCGTACGATACCTGCCGGTCGCCAATAGGCGAACGCATCTCGACACAAGTTGGCGAGTTGTGGGGGAAATCCGGTGAAAACTCCGGGTGGAGGGCGCAATTAATCGATATCGTCAACAGCGCCATGCCACTGAGGGACCCCGATGACTCAACTCGTCAGCATCTTCAACGCGTACTCCATGTTGCTCTTCATCGACGGCTTGATTTCTTCCCAGTGTGGGTCGTCGCGCTTGCCGCGGCGGTGAAGCATGAGGTTGAAGCCGCTGATGATCGCGAACTTGTACATGGCCAGCGCCCGGAACCAGCGAACGTTTCCTTCGACATCGCCATAGGCTTCCCGGTACCAGGCTTCGAGCTCGTCGCCGTGGGGCATCCGTCCTGACTGCTGGTGCGCCCAGGCTTCCGGGTCGCTGAAGGCGCAGATCCAGCCGAGGTCGTTCAGCGTGGGGCCGATGCCGCAAAGCTCCCAGTCGATGACCGCGAGCAGTTCGGCCTTGCGGGAGTAGAGCAGGTTCGACCACTGAAAGTCGCCGTGATAGATGGCGATGCGCGCATCGTGAGGGACGTTGTCGAGCAGGAGCTGCTTCACGCGGGGCTGGAGGGCGAGCAACTCGGGCTCGGCCGCGCGCTCGTAGAAGCGGTCCCAGCGGGTGACGTCGAACTCGTATCCCCAGTAGTCGCCGAGGTACGGGGCTTTCGCGGGGTCGACTTTGTGGATGCCCGCGAGGGCGTGCATGGCATCGCGGGCCATGTCGCGCAACTGTTCGTCGCTGAACTGGAGCGGCCAGGTATCCTTCAGGGTGTCGCCATCCAGCCGGGGCTGGACGAAGTAGGGCACGCCGAACCAGTCCTCGTCGGCGCTCGCCCAGAGGATGGGCGCGTGCGGGACATCGGTGCCCTGGAGGGCGCGGACAGCCGCAACCTGGCGCATCACGTCGGCGGTGCCTTCCAGCTTCACGCCGGGCGGCGGGAGGCGCAGGAAATAGCTCGTGATCAGCCCGTCGGAGACGGCATCGAAGAAGTAAGAGAAGCCGGCGTGGCCGGGCCCCCTGGCGACGTTCTCGATCCGGGCATTCGGGTCGTCGAGCTTGGCGCGGATGAACGGGACGAGCCTGTTGCCCACTTCTTCGAGTTCCATCTATCCCCTCCTGACGGAAACCGAGGCGGCGGACAGAAAGCCCGCCGCCTCGTGCATGGTTGTTACCGCTTGTTGGCTACTGGACGCCGAAGTCCCACTTGTTGCCGGCCTTGAAGCTCTGGAGGATGCGGCGGGAGACCACCATGCGGTGGCTCTCGTCCGGTCCGTCGTAGATGCGCGCGGCGCGAGCGTTGCGATACATGCCTTCCAGCGGAGTGTCGCCGGAGACACCGCGGGCACCGTGGACCTGGATTGCGCGGTCGATTACGTCGTGGAGGACCTTGGCGCCAAAGAACTTGATGGCCGAGATCTCGACGCGAGCCTCGTCGCCCTGGTCGATCTTCTTGGCGGCGCTCAAAGTGAGTGCGCGCGAGGCCTGGATCTCAACGTACGAATCGGCGATCCAGTTCTGGACGGTCTGCTTCTCGGAGAGCGTCGAACCGTAGACCTCGCGCTGGAGCGAGTACTCGATCATCAACTCGAACGCGCGCTGCATCTGGCCGAGCCAGCGCATGCAGTGGTGGATGCGGCCCGGGCCGAGGCGCTTCTGGGCGATGCGGAAGCCGCCGCCGGGTTCGCCGAGCACGTTGGTGATCGGAACGCGCACATCGGTGTAGCGCACTTCGGCGTGGGAGCCTTCGGTTTCGCCCATCACCGGGACAGGGCGGATGATTTCGAAGCCCGGAGTATTCGCGGGGACCACGATCTGGCTCATGCGGCGGTGCGGCGGCTCGTCCAACTCGCTCGCGCACATGACGATCGCGAAGGTGGCGCCTTCACCCTGGCTGGTGAACCACTTGTGGCCGTTGATCACCCATTCATCGCCATCGCGGCGCGCGGTGGTCTGGAGATTGGTGGGGTCGGCGCCAGAGACTTCCGGCTCGGTCATGGAGTAGCAGGAGTAGATGTCGCCGTTGACCAGCGGCTTCATGTACTTCTCCTGGAGTTCCTTCGAGCCGAACTGCCAGAGGATCTCGGCGTTGCCCGAATCGGGCGCCTGCGAGCCGAAGGCCATCGGGGCGATCGGGCTGCGGCCGAGGATCTCGTTCATGTAGACGTAGGGCATGAAGCCGATGCCCATGCCGCCGGCCTCGGCCGGGAGGTGGGGCGCCCACATGCCCATGGCCTTGGTCTTGGCCTGGAGCTCTTTCATCTTCGCGACGCCCGCGGTGCTGCGGCGGGGGGCGTTGTGGGGGGAGGAGTCCCCCCTCGGGGGGATGTCGGGCTCCCTGCGAGCCTTCACCCTCTCCCCGGGGTCGCTGGGTTCGGCCCCCTTGAGCTTGCGGTCGGAGGCGTGGGCGTGTGGTGCAGTCATTGCGTGGACATCCTTGGGGGAGAGATTTCGAAGCCAAGGAACTGTAGCGCGAAGGGAACAGGGTTGCCACTTATGGAGAGAGGTGACGAAGCAGCGGTTAGCTGACTTCGACCTCTTCGTTCGTGTGGAAGTGGTGGGCGTGATGGCGCCCGCGCCGGCGCGCGCGGGCGGCCGGCAGAAGGCCGTGGGTCGGCGCGAAGACGACGC
>CALMIW010000253.1 GCA_937864275.1 uncultured Dehalococcoidia bacterium | reverse complement strand
ATGGACGAGGCGATGAAGCCGCAGTTCTTCATCATCCAGCAGGTGCTGTTCAACCTCGGTTCCGACCTGTGCATCACGGAAGAGGACAAGAAGCGGTTCGCCGTGCCGGGTATCGAGGCACACCACGTGACCGACCTGGAGACGTGGATGGACGGGTGGAACGAGCACCTCGAGCCGCTGAAGAGCTTCATCCTGCCGGGCGGCGACATGGCGGCGGCGCAACTGCATGTGGCGCGGACGGTCTGCAGGCGGGGGGGGCGGCGGACCAACGGGGGTTTGGGGGGAGAGGCCGGCGGGCCGGAAGTGGTTGGATAACTCAACCGGTGGGGCCAAACGTGGTTGCGTACCTCAACCGGCTGAGCGACCTGCTGTTCGTAGCCTCGCGCTACCAGGCGAAGCTCTCGGGCAAGGGCGACCTGCTGTGGGACAGCCGGGGCTATTAGGGAGCGCGGCGGGCCGCGTGGCCGGCAGTTAACAGCGAACAGCGAGTGAGGGTGCGCATGGGACGGTTCGACGGGAAGGTTGGATTCGTAACGGGCGGGGGGACGGGCATCGGCTTCGCCTGCGCGGCGGCGATCGTCGAGGGCGGGGGCGAGGTGGTCATCGCGGGGCGACGCGAGGCACCGCTGCAAGCGGCCGCCGAACTGCTCGGGAGCGCGGCGAGCTTCGTCCAGTGCGACGTGGCGAAGGACGCGGACGTAGAAGCGGCGATCGAGACGGTGAGGGAGCGGCACGGGGCGCTCCACCTGGCGGTGAACGCCGCGGGCACGGGTGGCGTCGGCAGCGTGTTGAACGGCCCCGTGGACGATTTCGAGCGGATCCTGCAGACGAACCTGACCGGGGCGTACCGGTGCATCCGGGCCGAGGCGAAGCTGATGCGGGCTTCTGGGGGCGGGAGCATCGTGGGCATCAGCTCGATCGCCGGGTCGCACACGCACCACTGGATGACGGCCTACTGCGTCTCGAAGGCAGGGCTGAACATGCTGACGAAGTGCGCGGCCGACGACCTCGGCGAGCACGGGATCCGCGTGAACGCGGTGGCGCCGGGCCTGGTGCCCACCGACCTGGCCGCCGGCCTCGTCGGGAACGACGCGACGGTGGCGGAGTACCTGAGCCGGATGCCGGTCTCGCGGCTGGGGACGACCGAGGACATCGCGAACTCGGTGGCGTTCCTGCTAAGCGACGAAGCGGCGTGGGTGACCGGGCTGGTGTTGCCGGCCGACGGCGGCCACCACCTGAGGCAAGGGCCGAACCTGCTGCCGCAGTTCCAGCAGTTCCTGCCGGCGGAACGGTAGGCGAACGGGCCGGTAGAGCAGGAATGACGGCGCTGGATATCCCGGAAACCGTCCGCAAGAGGGCGCTCGTCCTCGGCGCGGAGGCCTGGGTCGCGGGGCTGCCGCAGCTGATCGCCGAGATCGAGCGGGAATGGTCGATCGAGGTAGGGAGACCGTTCTCGGGCGGCTCGGAAGCCTATGTCGCTGAAGCCACGCTAGTGGACGGGTCCCGCGGCGCGCTCAAGCTGCTGATGCCGCGGTCAGTCGACGTCGAGCGGCACGAGATCACGGCGCTGCAACTCGCCGAAGGCGCCGGCTGCGCGCGCCTTTTCCGGTCCGACGAGGGCCGGGGCGCCATGTTGCTGGAGCGGCTGGGAGCGCCGCTCGCGGAGAGCGGGCTTTCGCCCGAAGAGCGGTTGGAAGCCCTTTGCGCCGCGGCGATGCGGCTGTGGCGGCCGGCACCGGATTGCGGATTGCCGAGCGGCAGGGAGAAGGGCCGCTGGCTCGTGCGGTTCATCGGCGAGACGTGGGAGGAGCTCAATCGTCCCTGTTTAGAGCAGGCCGTGGACTATGCCCTGGCATGCGCGGAACGGCGGATCGACGCGCATGACGACGAGCGCGCCGTCCTCGTCCACGGGGACATCCACGAGTGGAACGCGTTGAAGGCGGGCGACGGATACAAGCTGATCGACCCCGACGGGTTGCTGGCGGAGCCAGAGTACGACCTCGGCGTGATCATTCGCGCGGACCCGGTAGAAGACGACGACCCTGAACCGCGGGCGAGGGCGTGCTGGCTGGCGCAGCGCACGGGCCTGGACGAGACGGCGATCTGGGAGTGGGCGGTGGTGGAGCGGCTGTCCACAGGACTGGTGTGCACGCAGGCAGACCTGCAGCCCTTCGGGCAGGAGATGCTGGCGGCGGCGGAGCGAGCGGCTCGCCGCTAGAGACTCCCGCTCGGGCGGAGGCGGCGGTTGGCGAGCGATTCGAGGCCGCCAAACTGGCCGGCGAGCAGGCGGAGTGCATCCAGTGTGTGCTGCGCCCGTCCGGGGCCGAGGGCCTCGAGCAATTGCTGCTGGACAGCGAGGCGAGCGCGCCGGGATTCGGCGACGGAGGCGAGCGCTCGCGCGCTGAGGCGGAGGAGCTGTGCGCGGCCGTCCGCGGGGTCCGGAGCTTTTTCAACGTAGCCCAGGCGTTCCATCTCGCGGACGGTCTTGGAGACGGCCTGGACGCTGACGGCGAGGCGGTCGGCGAGCTGGGGGACGGTCGAGGCGCCGGCGAGGAGACCCTGGACGACCAAACCGTGCCCCAGGCGGGCAACGCCGGAGCCGGCTGCGGCGAGCCGATCGAGGACGGCGGCAGTGAAACCGTTGGCGACGACCAGCGAGAGCAGGCCGATATCGTCGTGCGCGGGGACGAGCGGTTGTTCGGGGTACATCGTCCCAGATTACTCAACGTGAGTTGACTAATCTACTCAACTCCGGTTGACTATCGACATGGAGACACTGGCCAGACTCACAGACGCCGAGATGCGAACGATCGACGAGGCGGTCGCCATTGCCCACCAGGTGGTCTGGGGCGTTATGACGACTGTCGATGCGAAGGGACGGCCCCGCAGCCGCATCGTCCACCCGGTTTGGACGATGGAGGGCGGTAGGCTGGGAGGTTGGCTGACCACGCGAAAGACCCCGGTGAGATCGGAAGAGCGTCGTGTAGGGAAAGAGTGTAGATCTCGGTGGTCG
>CALMIW010000252.1 GCA_937864275.1 uncultured Dehalococcoidia bacterium | reverse complement strand
TGGGCCGCGAAGGGTCCCTTCAGCATCGACGAGAACCTCTGGGGCCGCAGCGCCGAGGCAGGCGTCCTCGAAGACCCGTGGACGGAGCCGCCGGCCGAGGCGTACGAGTGGACGCGCGACGCCGAAGAGGCTCCTTCCACGCCCGCCTACGTCGAAATCGAGTATCAGTCCGGCATGCCCATCCGGCTCAACGGCGAGGAGCTCGGCCCCGTCGCCATCGTCGAGCACCTGAACGAGTTGGGCGGCACGCACGGGGTTGGCCGCATCGACCACATCGAGGACCGCCTCGTCGGTATCAAGAGCCGCGAAATCTATGAAGCGCCGGCGGGCGTCATCCTGCACACCGCCCACCGCGCCCTTGAGGCGATGACCCTCTCGAAGCAGCAGGTGAAGCTCAAGAAGCTCGTCGCCATCGAGTACTCGGAGCTCATCTACAACGGGCTCTGGTTCAGCGCCCACCACCAGGACATCGCGGCTTACGTCGCCAGCACCCAGCGCCACGTAACCGGCACCATCCGTGTGAAGCTCCACCGTGGTCGCGCCACCGTCGTCGGGCGGAAGGCTCTGCATTCGCTCTATGACCGGGGCCTGGCGACGTATGATCGCGGCGACACGTACGACCAGTCGGCCGCCATCGGCTTCATCAATATCTGGGGCCTGCAAACGCGCACCCAGGTCCGCACGCAGTTGCTTGCCGACCTCCCGGATGCACTCCGAATCGCAATGCCGCAGGATCACGGTGACCAGGGGGACAGGTGATGGCGACCAACTTGGAGACACAGGCGGACATCCGGTTCGAGGGCTTCACGCCCGGGACCGATATCTGGGGGACAACCCAGGCGAACTTCCTCATTCGCATCGACGGCCTTCATGCCCGGGAAACCGCCGTGCAGCTGAATGACCCCGCAGCGAAGATGATCGCCGAGGCGGCGGGAGGCGAAAACCCGCCGGAGATCCCCGAACGCGCCGCCCACGGCGCCGGCCAGGCCATCCTCGAAGACCTCGTGTCGCGCGGGGCGCCGGTCGCGTCGACAATCGTCGCCTCGCGAGGCTACTTCGAGGAGAACCCCGGACTGCTGGACCGGGTGAAGGCTGCCCTCTCCTGATGGTGCGCGAGTGGTGGCGCGACGCCGTCGTCTACCAGCTCTATCCACGCAGTTTCCAGGACAGCGACGGCGACGGCATCGGCGATCTTGAGGGCGTGATTCGGCGGCTCGACTACCTGAACGACGGGACCGAGCGGTCGCTGGGCATGGACGCCATCTGGTTTTCGCCGACGTTTCCTTCGCCGATGAAGGACTTCGGCTACGACGTCTCGGACTACAACGGTGTCCACCCCGATTTCGGGACCATGGCGACGATGGATCGGCTCATCGCCGAATGCCACCGCCGCGGCATCAAGGTCCTGCTGGACTGGGTCCCCAACCACACGTCCGACCAGCACCCATGGTTCCTCGAGTCCCGGAGTTCGTTGGAAAACCCGAAGCGTGACTGGTATGTCTGGCGAAAGCCGAAACCGGACGGTTCCTTGCCGAACAACTGGCGTGGCGTCTTCGGTGGGCCGGCCTGGACGCTCTCGGAAGAGACGGGAGAGTACTACCTCCATTCGTTCCTCGCGGAACAGCCGGATCTGAACTGGCGGAATCCCGAAGTCGAACGGGCCATGCACGACGTCCTCCGCTTCTGGTTCGACCGCGGCATCGACGGCTTCCGCATCGACGTGATGGGGATGATCGTCAAGCATCCCGACCTCGCCGATAACCCGCTCAATCCGGAATGGAAGCCCGGTGACCGCGAGCGGAGCGGGCAGATCTGGGTGAACAACCTGAACTACCCCGACGTCTACGACGCCGTGAAGCGCATCCGGCGCGTCTTCGATGAATACCCGGAAAAGATGGCGGTCGGCGAAGTCTTCGGCTCCGCCGAGGCGATCGCCGCGTACTACGGAGACGCGCAGGCTCCCGGCCTCCACCTTGCCTTCAACTTCCAGTTCATCCACGTGGTGGAGCCCATCCACACGCCCTGGGACGCGGAGATCATGAAGCGCATCGTCCGCGAGGCTGAAAGCGCCATACCGCCGGGGGGCCAGCCGTGTTACGCCTTCGGGAACCACGACCGGATGCGGTTCATCACTCGTCATAACCACGACGGTCGAGGCCTGGAACGAGCGCGCGCCGCCGCCCTGTTGCTGATGAGCCTGCGAAACACGCCGTTCGTCTTCTACGGCGAAGAGATCGGCATGGAAGATGTCGACATCCCCGAGGATCGCCAGCAGGACCCGGCCCGGCTGAGGACGTTCGGGCGGGACCCCGAGCGGACGCCGATGCAATGGGATGCCACGCCCGGCCGCGGCTTCTCGGAAGCCGAGCCGTGGCTGCCGTACGGCCGCATCGACCGCAACGTCGCCGAGGAGTCCGAAGACCCCGACTCGCTGCTGTCGCTCTATCGCCGTGCGATCTGGCTCCGCAAGCGGACTCCTGCCCTCCGCGAAGGGGCGTACCGCGAGCTTGCCTCTCCGGCGGGGACGTGGCTTTTCGAACGGCGCGTCGAGGGCGCACCGCCGGTTTACTTCGCCCTCAACGCCACGAGCTCTGAAGTCTCCGTGAGCATTCCCTCTCCCGGTGTGGTTGCACTCTCCACCGGCCGCTCGGAGGACGGGCGGCTGGTCGACGCGCATGTGCGATTGGCGCCGCTCGGCGCCGCGATCGTCATCGCAACCGGTGACTGAGGTATCCTCTTTCGCATGGCTGAACAGCGCAGGGTCCCACTCGATGAAAAGGGCATGCCCGTCCGCAAGGAGGACGTCCGGCTCGAACCGGAGGAGCCGTGTAGCTGCCCTCGGCTCGAACGCGACGAATGGGACGGAGTCGAGAGCGACTGGTCCGACATCACGTTCGTGAAGACGATGACCACGGCGGTCCTTGGCGTACCCGTGGGCTACGACGGCACGCGTGACGAGCTTCGAAAGAAAGCCGCCAAGGCGGGTGCCACCGTCCCGGACGATGCGATGCTGCTCAACGGTTCCGGGCGTTTCCGCCGCCCGGTGATGCTCGAGGTAGAGGGCGCCAGTGACGGAGCCGAGCTCGAACGGCCCGGGGGAGTCGCCTACACCCGCATCTTCGAAGCGCCCTGGGGACAGTTGAAGAAGGTCGCTGACCAAACGGAACAAGAGGCCGAGCAGAAGTACGGCCGCAAGCCCGACGCGATCTGGATCTGGTATCTCACCTGCCGATATTGTTCAAAAGCTCGCAACTTCGAAACACTCGTCGCCGCGCACTTCAAGGCTAATCGGTAGCTTCGTTTGAGTGACGGTGTTCCCGGGTATGGGCTACGATGCGATGACTTCCGGCTCCAACGGGCCGCGAATTGGTGGGTTGCCAGCGTGACGAGTGAGACGACCCGGTTCGGAGACATAGGGTGCATCGGCATGCGCCGGCGATACTGGCTCGCCCTTCTCCGGCCCCGCGGCGCATAGCCGGCGGGGCGTCCATCTGGACCAGCCCGGGCCGTCCCGGCCCCTCCCTTCATGACCTGTAACCAGCGAGGTATCCGATCGTGGCCGATCGTTATGAGCCCAATGTCATCGAACCCAAGTGGCGGAAGCGCTGGGAGGAGACGAACCTCTACGCCGCCCGCGACGACGACCCGCGCCCGAAGTGGTACGCGCTCACCATGTTCCCGTATCCCTCCGGCGACCTGCACACCGGGCACTGGTACGCCATGGCCCCCAGCGACGTGGCGGCCCGCTACCGGCGCATGCAGGGCTACAACGTGATGTTCCCCAAGGGCTTCGATGCGTTCGGGCTCCCCGCGGAAAACGCGGCGATCAAGCGCAACATCGACCCCAAGGAGTGGACCTACCAGAACATCGAGCGCATGCGCGGCCAGCTCCGGCTCATGGGCGCCGGGTTCGACTGGGACCGCGAAGTGGTGACCAGCGACCCCGAGTACTACAAGTGGACCCAGTGGTGGTTCCTCCAGTTCTACAAGCACGGGTTGGCCTACCAGGCCGAATCGCTCGCCAACTGGTGCCCGGGCTGCCAGACCGTGCTCGCGAACGAGCAGGTCCTCGACGGCAAGTGCGAACGCTCCGACGACGTCGTCGAACGGAAAATGATGCGCCAGTGGTTCTTCAAGATCACCACCTATGCGGAGGAATTGCTCCGCTACGACGGCATCGAGTGGCCCGAGCGCATCCGCAACATGCAGCGCAACTGGATCGGCCGCTCCGAAGGCGCCCAACTCGACTTCAAGGTGGATGTCCCCGGTGTGGACGGACCGCTCACCGTATTCACGACTCGGCCCGACACGGTCTATGGCGCGACGTTCATGGTCATCGCGCCGGAACACCCGCTGGTTGCGAGGATCACGACTCCGGAGCAGCAGGCGGCGGTCGCCGAGTACGTCGCCGCCACCGGGCGCACTTCGGAAGTCGACCGCCTTTCCACAGAACGCGAGAAGACCGGTGTCTTCACCGGCGCCAGCGCAATCAATCCCTTCAACGGCGCGCGCATCCCGATCTGGATCGCGGATTACGTCCTGGTCACCTACGGCACCGGCGCCGTGATGGCCGTCCCCGCGCACGACCAGCGTGACTTCGACTTCGCGAAGAAGTACGGGTTGGAGGTCATCCCGGTCTACGACCACGCCGAGATCGACGTGACGAAACCGCTCGCCGCGGCCATCCCGTACGGCGGGAAGATGATCAATTCAGGCCCCTTCGATGGCACGCCCTCGGCGGAAGCTATCGCGGCGGTCGTTGCGTACGCTGAGTCGCGCGGCATCGGCAAGGGGGCAATCACCTACCGCCTGCGCGACTGGTCAGTCTCGAGGCAGCGCTTCTGGGGCGCCCCGCTGCCCTTCATCCACTGCGAGAAGTGCGGCACCCAGCCGGTACCGGACGAAGAGTTGCCGGTGGCGCTGCCCGACGACGTGGAGTTTCGCCCGACGGGCCAGTCGCCCCTCACGCTGCTCGACGACTGGGTGAACGTCCCCTGCCCGAACTGCGGCGGGGCCGGGCGGCGAGAGACCGGCACCCTGGTCACCTTCATGTGGTGCCTCTGGTACCAGATGCGGCATTCCGACCCGCCCAACCCGGCGCGGCCGATCTCCCAGGCTGCTGCAAAGAAGTGGTTCCCGGTGGACCAGTACACCGGCGGCGCCGAACACGCCGTGATGCACCTGCTCTATACGCGCTTCTTCTGGAAGGCCGCGCGCGATATGGGTCTCGTCGAAGGCGACGAACCCATGAAGCGCTTGTTCAATCAGGGCGTTGTCCTGGGCCCTGACGGGAACCGCATGTCGAAGAGCCGCGGGAACGTCGTCGCGCCCGATGAGCAGGTAGAGAAGTGGGGCGCCGACGCCTTTCGCTGCCAGCTCATGTTCGTCGGCCCCTGGGACCAGGGCGGGCCATACAACCCGACTGGCATGTCCGG
>CALMIW010000251.1 GCA_937864275.1 uncultured Dehalococcoidia bacterium | reverse complement strand
CGCGGCCCCTCCGACATGTCTCGGATTTCCACGTAGGCGTGCTGCAATTGGTCGTTGGAGCGCTCCAGCCGCACCACGTTCTCGCGCGTGCGTTCCACGAACTGGGCGATGGCGTAGCGCGAAAGCAGCAGCGGCATGCCGAGGACGAGGATGGCGGCGATACCAAGTTCGCCGTAGAGCACCGCGAGCCCGCCCGCCACGAGGCCGAGGACCAGGTAGTGCGGCAGCAGCCAGCCGAAGTTCTCCGCATACGCCGCCCTCACCGAACGCCCCGAGGTCACGCTGATGATCGCCGAAACCGACCATGCGTCGATCGAGAACAGGATGCCCGCACCGACGACGCCGCCGACGAGAGCGGTTATCGGCTGCTGGAGATCCCACTCCGTGCCCGTTGCTCCGAAGAGCGTGAGCGCCCAGCCTGCCACCGCCGCCGCCGCGGTTGCGTGCCCGAAGTTGAACACGAGCTTGCGGGGATTCCTGGAAGCGGTGAAGAACCCCGTCATCGCGACGGACGCCGCCGCGAGCACTCCGCCGAGCGGGCCGAAGAGGATCGTGCTCAGCAGACTGCCGACAAAACTCACCGAGACCCGGCCATCGAAATAGAGCCGGACAGAGAGGACCTCGCACAGCGCGGTGATGAGCACCATGCAGGCGAGGGCGAACGGGTCCTCGATCGTCTGGCTGAAGAAGGCCAGCGTGAAGCAGACGGAACCCGCCAGGAACATGGTCGAGATCAACCAGTCCTCGCGGCGCTTGTGTTCACTGTTCGCGTTCATCTCACAGGAGTTATCGGACGGCTTCGTGTCGTCTGACAGCGCATGGTTTGTAAAAACGTTGCGATTTGGTGTCAGCCCGCCCGTTTCGACGGTGTTGGGACCCCGAAAAGTGAACGCCTCGCCAAGCCATCAACTCCCCTTGCGTCAGATTCGCCCACGAGTCTCCAACGGTCCCGCCGGCGCCGCTCTGCCCGCGATCCCGGGCCCGGAGGTTACAACGGTGTCAATTGAGTGAACGCTTAGCGGTCTCCGCCACGAACCGTCCTCCTGCGCTTCGGGGTAGACTCCGCCAAATGGCACGACCACTCGAAGGCATCCGGATTCTCGACTTCACGCGTTACCAGCAGGGCCCGTTCGCGACGGTCATTCTCGGCGACTTCGGAGCCCAGGTGATCAAGGTCGAAGACCCCGCCGGCGGCGACTTTGGCAGGCGGATGTGGAAGGAGCCCGACGGGTTCAGCGCCTTCTGGGAATCGCTCAATCGGGGGAAGAAGTCCATCACCCTGGACATGCGGCAGCCCGCCTCCCGAGACATCGCGTTGAAGCTCGGCGAGCAGTCAGACGTCGTCGTCGAGAACTTCCGGCCGGGCACAATGGATGCCTGGGGACTCGGATACGAGGCCTTCAAGGCGCGCAATCCTCGCATCATCTACGCCCAGGCGACGGGATGGGGCACAAACGGTCCCATGGCGGGCCTGCCGTCGTTCGACCAGATTGCGCAGGCGTACAGCGGCTTCGCACAGCACAGCGGAGGCGGCCCCGGCCACAGGCCCGAAGTGCCCTATCCCGGCGTTGCCGACCAGACCGGCGCGATGAACCTCGCCCTCGGCATCATGACCGCCCTCTTCGTCCGCGAACGCACCGGTGTGGGTCAGAAGATGGAGGTGTCGCTCCTCGGGACCCAAATCGCGCTCCAGGCCCCGGAAATCCTGCACTACCTGCACTTCGGCGAGGAGCGCGCCCGCGAG
>CALMIW010000250.1 GCA_937864275.1 uncultured Dehalococcoidia bacterium | reverse complement strand
GGCCACCCGGGGACTTCGGGCCGTTGTTGCCATCGGGGACGCGAGGGCTTTCGAGCCAACCGATGACCCCCTTGAAGTCTCCACCGCAATCGATGACGACGTGCGTTCCGTAGACCTCGTCGGCGCCCGCCTCAATCACGAAGCCGTTGCAGGCCGATTCGACGGGGACGTTCTTCAAGCCGACGAGCGAAAAGTCGACGCCGGTATGGACCTTGCCATCGGCGCGGGCCGCGCCAAAGTAGTCTTCGACGCCGGCATGGGCATTCAACGGCAGTTCGAACCGCTTCCCGCCGGCGATCAGATATTCCTTGATGTCGGGCTTCTGCGGGTTCGAGGCAACCGTCCCTGCGCCTTCGTTTTCGCCGGCCCCCTTCTTTGCGGGGTCGCGGGTTGGGGCGACCTTCGGCGATTCGGTGGCTTTCGCAAGCTTCTCGGTGTTCGTTCCCTCCGCGGGAGCGTCGGCCGAGGGGATGCTGCTCCCGGCGCCGCCGCCGAGGGCGCAGGCGCCGAGCCAGGCAAAGAACCCCAGCACGGGCACACCCGCGAGCAGGTACAAGGGAGTGAGCTTCCGGTCTCCCGAACGCTTCTCCCGGTATTTCGGACCGTAGAACCCCTTGCCTGGTGGCATCCTCACACCTCAACCGCAGCCACGGCCCAGTCTCGGGCCTGCATCCGCCGCGTTCTCTCGGGAACTCCCCTGCATCTCGTAGGTCAACTGGAGGAGATCACAGGCGGGCGAGACTCACGGGCTGCACGTGCAGGCTCGCGAGCGACCGTCCTCCATGGCTATGTATCGGCGCGGGACGCCCCGGTCATCAGCAAACGGAAGGCAAAATCAGGGTTAACGGGCGAATGCTGCGGCCGGCGGAGGGGCACAGCCGGGACGTTGCGCCAGAGCGTGGCCGCGCGGATAGTTCGAACTCAAACCCCGAGGATACGCCCACATGCCTCGTCCCCGTTCTGGTCTCGGCCAGGGCCTCGAAGCCCTGGTCCCGCCCCTGCGTGAATCACCATCGATCGCGACCTTCGGCCGCGCCGCCACCCAGCCGGCCGCCTGGGAAGTCGCCACGCTGCGACGGCGGAAGAAGCGCCGATGCCTGCTGACGATCGCGCCCGCGAGCATCCTCCAGAAGCCGAAACGCCAGAAGCTGAAGGCATCCAGCCTGCTCACCCTTGGAGCGCTGGGCGCGGCCGGCTGGGAGCTCACGGCGCTCTCCGGAAACACGTTTTACTTGAAGCGCCCGGTCGCGGCGGAAAGCGAGTAGCCTCGCAGCCGCCGGAGAGGTGCGCGCCGGGAGGAATGGCGTAGTATTTCGCGCGTCACGAAATATCGTGCGGGAGCTATCGAAGCCATGGTCTACAAGCCGCCGCGGATGCGTTTCGGCATCTTCCTCGCCCCCTTTCACCGCGTTGGAGAGAACCCGACGGTCGCACTGGATCGCGACCTCGAACTTGTGGAGTTCCTGGACCGCCTGAACTACGACGAGGCCTGGTTCGGCGAACATCACAGTGCCGGCTGGGAACTCATCGCCTCGCCGGAACTGATGATCGCAGCGGCAGCCCAGCGGACGAAGACGATCCGCCTGGGCACGGGAGTCAGCTCGCTGCCCTATCACCATCCCTTCATCCTCGCCGACCGAATGGTGCAACTCGACCATATGACACGCGGACGGGCGATGTTCGGCGTGGGGCCCGGCGCGCTTACGAGCGACGCCTACATGCTCGGGATCGACGCGTTGACGCAGCGGCAGCGGATGGACGAGGCCCTCGGCGTCATCCTGCGCCTCTTCCGGGGCGAAACCGTTACTCACACGTCGGACTGGTTCACGATGCAGGAAGCACGGCTCCAGCTCGCGCCGTACACGTTCCCCCACATGCCGGTGGCGGTAGCGTCCACGTTCTCACCGGCAGGGCCGCAGTCAGCCGGCAAACACGGCGTCGGGATCCTTTCTGTCGCGGTTTCGCAGCCCGGCGGGCTCATCTCACTGGCGAGGACGTGGGAGATGGCCCAGGAAGCCGCCGACAAGGCAGACAAGGGACTCAGCCGGGAAGACTGGCGACTGGTGATGCCGATGCACCTGGCGGACACCCGGGAGGAGGCAATCCGCGACGTGGACGAAGCGAACCAGCGCTACAACAAGGACTACTTCGAGGACACCCTCGGCCGGCCGGCCGACCCGACAGTGAAGGCGGATGTCGCCAGCCAGGTCGAACGGGGCGGCGCAATCGTCGGGACGCCAGACGACGCAATTGCCGCGATCGAGCGAATGCAAGAACTGAGCGGCGGCTTCGGCGCACTCCTTGCACTCGCCCACGAATGGACCAGCTGGGAAAAGACGAAGCACAGCTACGAACTGTTCGCGCGGTACGTGGCCCCCAGGTTCCAGGGGCAAATCGACCGGATCGAAGGGAGCCAGCAGTTCGTCGCGAGCAACCGGACAACCATCTTCGGGCCGAATGCGGCGGCGATCGGCAAGGCGTTCATCGATGGTGGCGTGGCGCTGCCGGAGCCGATGTTGAAGCGCATGCAGCGAGGAAACACCTAACCTCATCAACTAACGACGCAGGCGGCGAAGGCCACGGTCACGTAGAATCGGCGCATGCCCTATGTGACCGTGAACGCCGCCCGCATGTACTACGAACAGCACGGCCACGGACCCGACGTGGTCTTCCTCCACGGCGCCGGGGGCAACCACCTCGTCTGGTGGCAGCAGGTGGCCGCATTCTCGCGCGAGTTCCGCTGCACCACGTTCGACGCGCGCGGGTGGGGCCTTTCGCGGGGCGAGATGGCGGTGGGGCGGTTCTCCCTCGGGACCGACCTCGTCGCGCTCCTCGAGCACCTGAAGATCGAGAAGGCGCATGTCATCGCCCAGTCGATGGGAGGGCGCGCCGTCGCCGGGCTCTCGAGGCTGGCCCCCGAGCGCGTGCGCTCGCTCGTGCTGTGCGGCACGACGGCCGGAGCCACAGACGACCGGGTGCGCGAGTTGCAGGACATACTGAAGGACGAGCGCGGGGACGGCGGCCTTCGCGAGCACGCCCTGGCTCCCGGTTACGAAGAAGCCAACCCCGGCATGGCGCTGCTCTACCGCCAGTTGAACGCGATCAACCCGCCGCGCCCGAAAGGGATGCTCGGGCGGCCGCCAGCAACCTACCGCGGGAGCACACACGAGGTGCTCGCGGCACTCGGCGTCCCGGTGCTCTACATCGTCGGCGAGCATGACCTCATCACCTCTCCCGAGATGATCCGGCAGGCACAGGCACTGATCCCGGGCGCGGAATACCACGAAGTGAAAAACGCGGGGCACTCCTGCTACTTCGAACGCGCGGACGAATGGAACCGGGTGGTGGGGGACTTCCTGCGCCGCGCCGACGGGAGTACAGGCGGTAAATAGGCGGTTGCCATTAGGGGAACGTGGCCGTTATTGTCTACCTCCATGGCCTGGATGTTCCGCTGGCTCGACCAACTTCTCGCGCGCTTCCGCAGTTCCGGAAGCCGGGCGGATGCCGGTTGGGTTGAGCCTTCCAACGCCATCACGCGCGCGATAATGGCCGGGGCGGTGGCCGAATTTCCGCTGGCTGCGCCGGACCGCGACCCCGCCGAGGTCGTGACCCTGCCGGCGCGCACCCAGCCGGCGACGCGGACGGCACAGCGCACTCGCCGCCGCCGGGCGGGCCGCGCGGCCTGATCACCGGGTCGCAACGCGGTTATACTCTCCCTCATGGCCATCTACGAGTACTACTGCCCCACCTGCCGGACGAAGTTCGAGCAGCGCCGCCCCATGTCCGAAGCCGGCGTCGCGACAAAGTGCGCCAGCGGCCATCGCGCCGAACGCACGGTCTCCGCGTTTGCGATGGCGAAGACCGGCGCCGGCGTCATGCTCGATGAAGCGCCCGCCGGCGGCGGATGCTGTGGCGGCGGCGGCTGCGCCTGCGGGAACTAATCGGCGGTGCGCACACGTGGCCGTTCGATTTCCGCGTCGTCGTCCCGGTCTCTTCCCCAGAGCAGGTAGCTGACGGCAACCGCAACGACGGCAAGCACTTCGAAGAGCGTTAGTCCGCCCACGAGGTAGGTCATGTCCTGCCAGAACGGCTCCGGGAACATCTGGATGAGCCGGTCGGTATCGGGGTCGAACCGCCAGTTTTCGTTCTGGAACGCGATCTCGTGGAACTTCGTCCATGCGGCGTCGAAGCCGGTGATGGCGAAGGCGCCAATCGCGGCCACCAGGACGAACCCGACGAAAACCCCCGCCAGGGTGTACTTCGCGAGTTGCCTCGGCGTCCGTTCGCGGGTCCAGAGCACGACCGCGCCGATGTAGGCGAGGATGACGGCGAGGGATGCCTCGTTCAGGCGGAAGACCACCCGAATCAGGCCTTTCACGTCGCGCATGTGGCTCGTCTCTTCCTCGGTGAAGAGGGCCGTCTCCTGACCGGCGATCGTGACCTGCGTGCGCAGGCTGGAACGGTCATCTTCGAAGTAGCGGACCATGTCGTCGGCGGCGCGGTCCAGGTCCTGGAAGCTCAGGCCGGTGGTTTCGTCCACGTCGTAGGTGCGAAAGCCCTCCCTGGTGAACCACGAGTCGCCTGCGGCGAAGCGAACGTTCGCCGTCACCAGGAAGACCGGCACGGAAATGATGAAGAGGGCCGTGGCGAGGCGGGCGAGCAGTTTCATGGCGTTGCGGACGGGACAATCGGCATCGTGCGCAGGCCCTGCCGCACGGTCAAACGGATCGCGGATCGTCTGGTAAACTCAGCCTACTTTCCCCGGCGCCCCGCGCCGGGTTTTGCTGCCGCGAGATTTCAACGGAGCCACGTATGACTGCGCCTGCCACGACCCCTGAACTCGAGTTCGTGTTCAACCCTCGATCAATCGCCATCGCCGGTGTCTCCGCGAAGGAGACCGCCGCTTTCGGCGGCGGAGGCTTCGTTTCCTCGCTGCAGGAAATCGGCTTCCGTGGCCCCATCTACCTGATTCACCCGACCGCGCCGGCGATCCGCGGGCTGCGCTGCTACAAGTCGTTGCTGGACGTCCCCGATGAGGTCGATTATGTCATCTCCTCTGTGAGCGCCCGCCTGGTTCCCCAGCTGCTGGAGGAATCCATCACCAAGGGCGTGAAGGTCCTCCACCTCTTCACTGCGGGATTTACCGAGACCGGCGACGCTGAACGGGCGAAGATGGAACAGGCTGTGGTCGCGCGGGCGCGAGAGGCCGGGATCCGCTTGATCGGGCCGAACTGCATGGGGCTGTACGTGCCGGAATCGCGGCTCGCGATGATGAACGGCCAGATCCCCGAATCGGGGCCGGTGGGAATGGTTTCGCAGTCCGGCATGAACGCGGGCGAGTTCGTCCGTTACGCCACGCCGCGCGGCATCCGCTGCTCGAAAGTGATCAGCTTCGGGAACGGCGCGGACCTGAAGGCCGCGGACTTCTTCGAATACCTCGCCGACGACCCGAAAACCGAGATCATCGCCGCCTACCTGGAGGGCATCCAGGACGGGCCGCGGCTGGCCAACGCCATCCGCCGGGCTGGGAAGAAGAAGCCCATCGCGATCCTCAAGAGCGGGCGCACCGAGGCCGGTTCCCGGGCGGCGAATTCACACACGGCATCGCTCGCCGGGTCGCTCCAGATTTTCGACGCCCTCTGCAAGCAGGCAGGCGTGATCCGGGTGGAGAGCCTCGAGGAGCTGGTGGACACCATCGTGGCGTTCCGGTT
>CALMIW010000249.1 GCA_937864275.1 uncultured Dehalococcoidia bacterium | reverse complement strand
AATCCGCCGCGGTACTTCCTGCCGCGGGGCAACTAGGAAACCTCGCAGGCGAACTCAGCGGCCCGCACGGCCCTAGCCGCATTGGCCAACACGAACTAGATAGCGACCGACCGCCCCGTCGTGTAGCTCGTGTGCGCCGCGTCGATCACCCGCATGTAGCGGACCCCATCGACGAAGTTCGTCAGATGCACCGGCGCGCCCTCCCGGACTGAGGCGACGAAGTCCTCTTCCACCTTCCAGCCCCTGGCGGTGCCGGGGTCGGGGTCGATCGGCGTCGCGTCGCCGAGGATCGGCTGGAGGACGGCGGAATCCCCCATCTTCCAGCGGATCGTCGCCCGGTTCCCGAAGATCGTGACGCCGTTCGAGTCCGCGCCCGCGGTGACGGAACTGAAGTGGCACGTGATCCTCGCCCCGCGCTTCAGGTGCCCGGTGACGACGTAGGTGTCCGGCACGGTCACGGGCAGCATCTTCCCGGTCTCCTCGTCGCGCCGCTCCTTGATGAAGATGTCGCCGGCGGCCAGCACGTCGGTGTGGTCGCCCAACCAGCGGTGGATGACCTCGACGAAGATGCCGAACATCATCACGTTCTTGCCGGAGAGGTCTGCGCGCTGCCGCCAGTGCATCGGGACCTGCGGGTCCAGCCCGGACGGGTTGAACACGTTCACGGTGACTTCCCGGATATCGCCGAGCGCCCCTTCGTCGATGAGGCGGGTGATCGTCGGCCCGAGCTTGAAGTCGAAGGGCGCCGGCACGAGTTGGGCGACGAGGCCCGGGTGGCGCTCGCTGGCCGCGAGCATGTCCTCGGCCTCGGCCAGGTCCATCGCCATGCGTGCCTCGCAGAGCACGTGCTTGCCGGCTTCGAGGGACTTGATCGTGTACTCGCGGTGCTTGTACGGCCACGTGCCGATGCAGACGGCGTCGATTGCGGGATCCGCCAGCAGCGCTTCGACCGAGTCGAACACCTTCGGGATGCCGAACTCGTCGGCGATGCGCTGCCCGCTTTCCACGCTGCGGTTCGCGACGCCGGCGAGGACCACGTCGGGCGCCTTGAGCAGGCCGGGGATGTGTTGCGTGCGGGTGTTCGCCCCCGCGCCGATGAGTCCGATGTGAAGCGGCATGAAGTGGTCTCCTGGGAGAGGTGTGGGGGAAGGCTAACGATAGTTGGGCGGGCGTTCCACACGCCCCGGCCCGGGCGCCGCTGCTACCCGAGCACCACCAGCATCTCCTCGGCGCCGTGGATGCCCCGGACGATGATCTTCTCGACATCCGCCGTGCGGCTCGCCCCGGTCAGGATCAGGGCGTCGCCGTCGCCAAGGTGCGGCTCCAGCCCGTGCGGGAAGGGCACGATCGTTGCCGGGTCTACCTTCACCACGACGCGTGCGGCGCCGAGCAATGGGCGGCGCGCTGCCTGGTCTCCCGTCAGCAGCACGCTCCCCGTCGATGCGATGGCCGAGGCAGCCTGGAGGACGCGGTCGCCCTCGCGGGGTTCGTAGGTGTCGACGACCTGGACCCCGAGTTGCCGGGCGCGATGGGCGAACCGTCCCGGCAGGTCCGCCGGCAGTTCCTCCGCAATCGCCGCCTCGGGGATGAAGCTGCGTCGCGCCGAGGGCCGCAGCAGCAGGTCCGGGTCATGGTCGATGCTGGGGTCGGGCAGCAGCCGAGGGTCGTCGCGCTGGGGGCCCGGCGGCCGGACGGTGCGTCCGAAACTGCGGAGGCCGATGCGCGCGAACGCAGTGGCCGCGCGCGCCCGCGTCGCGCCCCCGAACGAAAGCGCCCATGCCCTCCAGGCGGCGCGCTCCTTCACGTCGGCCATCTGGTGGGTTCGGACCGCGTCCGCGCGGAGGTCGAGGAGCATCCGGTGCAGCGGGATACCCACCGGGCAGGACTCGGTGCAGCGTCCGCAGAGGCTGGATGCGAACGGCAGGTCCGCGTATCGCCCGTCGGGCCAGAGCAGCGGAGCGAGGACCGCCCCGATCGGCCCCATATACGGAGACCCGTAGGAAAGGCCCCCTGCCGTCCGGTAGACCGGGCAGCCGTTCATGCATGCGCCGCAGCGGATGCATTTCAGCACTTCCCGGTAGCGAGGGTCGGCGAGCACCCGCGACCGCCCGTTGTCGACGAAGACGACGTGCCGCTGCTGCCCCGGCAGCGGGTCGGCGATGAAGTGGCTGAACGACGTCAGAGGCTGGGCCGTCGCGCTCGGGGCGAGTACTTCCAGGATTGCGAGCGCGCTCGCTTCGTCCGCAACTACCTTCTCGATCCCGGTCAGGACGATGTGCAGCTTCGGGTGGCTCACCCCGAGCGAGACGTTGCCCTCGTTTTCGACGATGGTGATCCGCCCCGAACTGGCAACGACGGCGTTCGCACCGGTGATGCCGGCGTCGCAGTCCTTGAAGAAGTCGCCGACCACGTCCCGCACGTAGCGGCTCAGCCGCGTCGGGTCGTCGTCGGGCAGCACCGCGCCGGTCCGCGAGAGCATCTCCCGGATGCGCGTCCGATTCAGGTGGACCGCCGGGGCCGTGATGTGGCTCGGCCCGCGCCCTTCGATGTCGACGATGTACTCGCCGATGTCCGTCTCCAGGACGTCGATGCCGTCCTTGCGCAGCGCGTGGGTCAGGCCGATCTCCTCGCCGACCATCGTTTTCGATTTCGCCACGCGGCGCGCGTCGCCGAGAAGCGAGCGGACCTTCGCAACCGCCTCGTCCGCGGTCGCGCAGCGGTGGTAGCCGATGCCGCGCCGCTCGAACTGTTCCTTCAGTTGGGCGTGCAACTCTTCGAGGTGGTCGATGGTGTAGCCGCGGGCTGCGGCGGCTCGCTGCCGGGCATCCGCCGGGCCGCGCGAAAGCGTCACCTGGGTGTCGTTCACCAGCTTCCGCATGATCGGCGTGAGCGTGGCGGAGGGCCGTTCGAGCCGTATCTCCCGGCTGGCGCGATCGCGGTACTTGCTCACGCGAGAGCCCGCGAGAGCAGTTCTGCCAGCGACCAGCCCTGCACCTGGATGCCGATTCCCCGCGCTCCGCCTTCGATGTGCGCGAGGCAGGAGTAGTCCGTGGAGCACACGACGCGCGCCCCGGTGAGGGCGATGTCATCGAGCTTCGAGGTCATCATCGCCACCGAGACTTCCGGCTGCTTCGCCGCGAACGTGCCGCCGAACCCGCAACATTCGTCCTCGAAGAGCAGCGGCCGGACCTCGAGCCCTTCGATACGCTCGAGCAGCCGCTTCGCCGCGCTGCTGGCGTGCAGCTCCCGCCGCGCGTGGCACGAGTCGTGGTAGGTCACCACCCCTTCGAGCTTGAACGCGACCTTGTCCAGGCGCGGATGGGTCGACACGTAGCTCGCGAAATCGACGAACCGGCTGGCGATGCTGGTGGCCCCGGCTGCCCGCTTTCCTTCGAACACCGTCGGCAGGTAGTGCCGCACCATCGACGTGCAGGAACCCGAGGGCACCACCACCGTCGCGTGCGGCTGCGCCGCCTTCAGCAACTCCCGCCCGACCGTGTGCGCCTCGTTGCGAAACCCGCTGTTGAAGGCGGGCTGGCCGCAGCAGCGCCCGTCGATCAGCGTGACTTCGTCGCCCAGCGCTTCGAGGACGTGGCGCGCGAAGCCGATGTCCTGGGGCCGGAGGGCCGACATGTAGCAGGGATCGAACAGTGCGATGCGAACCATGCGCGCCATTGTAAGCGCATGGCTGTCGAGCTTTCGTTGCGCGCACGGCCACTCGTATACTGTCGCCTATAAAACAGAAGAGGGTTACCGACAGTGGCCGATATCACCATCTCCATC
>CALMIW010000248.1 GCA_937864275.1 uncultured Dehalococcoidia bacterium | reverse complement strand
GGATGCGGATAATCCGGAACGCCGAAGAGGGCAAGCAGCTCCTGCTCTCGCGCCGGCCCCTCGAAACCGAAGAGTTGCCGATGGACATGCGCGAGACGACGTTCCGCACGTTCGGGCAGGAACTCAGCCCCGATGAGGTGGTCCGCCGCATCATCCGGGACGTCCGCGAAGACGGCGACAACGCCGTCCGCTACTACAACTCCAAGCTGGATGGCGCGACCGTCGGCGACCTGAAGGTCAGCCGCGACGAGATTGCCGCCGCCTACAACACACTCGACCACGAACTCATCGAAGCGCTCAAGTTCGCCGCCGAGCGCGTCCGCCGCTACCACGAGACCCAGCTTCGCGGAGCCATGTTCGACTTCCAGCAGAACGGCCTCGGCCAGATGACGCGGCCGCTGCAGAGGGCCGCCATCTACGTTCCCGGCACGCGTGCGCCGTTGCCGAGCACCGTGCTCATGTGCGCCATCCCGGCGCGCGTGGCTGGCGTCGATGAGGTCTACCTCGCCAGCCCGGTCCTGCCCGATGGCACGGTCCCCCCGGTGAAGCTGGTGGCAGCCGACATCGCGGGCGTCGACGGCGTGTACAAGGCCGGCGGCGCGCAGGGCGTCGCCGCGTTCGCCTACGGCACGGAAACCATCCCCCGCGTCGACAAGATCGCCGGCCCCGGCGGCCTCTTCGTCACCATCGCCAAGCGCCAGGTCTTCGGCGATGTCGGCATCGACAGCATTTACGGTCCGACCGAGACCGTCATCATCGCCGACGAGAGCGCGAACGCCGAGTTCGTCGCCGCGGACCTCATCGCGCAGGCAGAACACGATGCACTGGCGAGCCCGATCCTGCTCACGCCGTCGCACTACCTTGCCGACAACGTCGCTGCCGCGATCGAGCGGCAGCTTCGCACCCTGGAGCGGGCGAAAATCGCGCGCGCGGCGTTCGACGGGCGCGGCGGATGCATCCTGACCAACGACATCGACCACGCGATCGAGCTGGCGAACTACTACGCCCCGGAACACCTGTGCCTCTGTGTGGAGAACCCCTCGGCCTACGCACACAAGGTCAAGAACGCGGGTGGCCTCTTCCTCGGCGAAGCGTCGCCGGAGGCTGTCGGCGACTACACCGCCGGCCCGAGCCACACCATGCCCACTGGCGGCAGCGCGCGCTGGAGCGGCCCGCTCGGGGTCCACGACTTCCTGAAGAAGATGGCAGTCGTAAACCTTCCCGAGGACGACATGGAAGAGTTGAACCACTACGCGGCGATCATCGCACGGGCCGAGGGCCTCACCGGCCACGCGCACGCCGTGGAGAAGCGCCTCCAGGGGCGATAGATCATCAAGCAGGATTCACGGCCTCGCTTCGGCCCGTGAGTCGGAGGGCGTGGAGATGGAACTGAGGAAGTTGCTGCGAGCCGACCTCGAGGACCTCGAGGAGTACGCGCCGGTCAAACCGCTGGAGGTGCTGGCCGCCGAAATCGGCCTTCCCGTGGACCGGCTGGTAAAGCTGGACGCGAACGAGAACCTCTACGGGCCGCATCCCGAGGGGCTGAAGGCCATCCAGTCGGCGCAGGTCCACATCTACCCGGACCCGGGCCAGGAAGCGCTGCGCGAAGCGATCGCGGGCTTTGTCGGCGCCGATTCCGAGCAGGTCGTCGCCGGGACCGGCGCGGACGACCTGCTCGACATCCTCATCCGGCTGGTGATGCCGAAGGCGATCGCCATCCCGACGCCGACCTTCGGGATGTACCGCTTCCTTGCGAAGATCTCCCGGGCAAAACCGATCGAGGTGCCGCGCCGGCCGAACTTCGACCTGGACGTGGTGGGCTTGAAGCACGCCGTCCAGCAGGGCGCCGGCATCGTCTTCCTTACCTCGCCGAACAACCCGACAGGCAATTCGGTCAATCGCGCCGAACTCGAAGCAATCTGCGCGCTGGAAACACTCGTGGTGGTCGATGAGGCGTACGTCGAATTCGGGGGAGAGTCGGTCATCCCCTTGATCGCCAGTCACCGGAACCTGGTGGTGCTCCGGACGTTCAGCAAGTGGGCGGGTCTCGCCGGGCTGCGGGTCGGCTACTCCGTGAGCGATCCCGAACTGGCCGGCCACATGATGTCGCTCAAGCAGCCCTACAACGTGAACGTGGCCGCCGACGCCGGCGCGCGCGCGGCCCTCGCCCACTTCGCCGAGATCAAGGAAACGATCGCCCGCATTGTGGCGGAGCGAGACCGCATGGCGGGGCTGTGCGCGGGCCTGGGGTGGCTCAAGCCGCTGCCTTCCCAGGCGAATTTCGTGCTGTTCGAGGTGGAGGGCAGAAGCGCCGCCGACGTGGCTTCGGCGCTGCGCTCGAAGGGTGTCCTTGTCCGCTACTACCAGCGGCCGGACCTCGCGAACTACATCCGTATCAGCGCGGGGCGGCCGGAAGACACGGATAGGTTGATCGCCGCTCTCCGGGAAATCTAGCGCGGATTCGCCACGCTTGGGCGGGGCTGATGCGCCGGCGGATCGTGTCCGGCGTCTTGGAGCGCGTGCTGGATGGTCCTGGCGATCAACTCGGCTGAATGGGCATGCCATCGGGCGTTGGCATGCAGTCCGTCGCCGACGCGGTTCTTGGCAAGTTCGGGATCGGAAGCCCAGGCGGGTATCTCCGAGTTCTCGTAGGTGACGGGGTGGGCTTCGCAGAACTCCTGCATCGCCCGGTGTACGCGCAGCCGTTTTGCCTCATCCTTCCGCCGCCCCCGCTTCGACTTCGAGTAGGCGGTGCGGCCGTCGGCTCCCTGGATGGCGAACACCACCCCTTCATGCCGTATCCCGCGCGCGATGACCTCAGAGACTCGCGTGACCACCTCATCCTCGGTGAACGGAGCGTCGCCGCCGATCGATGCCTGCAGCACGCCCCGGACCGCGCGAAACACGCGGTTGTAGGCCCAGCGGGGGCTCTCGGCGAGGCGGAAGCCAGCCTCGCCCGCCCTCTCGCCGAATCGCCCGAAAAGGCGTTTCACGCGAAGCGGGACGGACTTGTACTGGAACCAGTACGCGAGCATCGTCAGGTACACGACGTCAGGGTCGTACCGGGCGATCCACCCTTCGACCGTATCTGCGATGCCTTCGCGCGGCCAGACGTTCCGGGAGATGACCTCGACCGGTTCACCGTAGATCTCGGACATACGGTCCTGGACGATCTCATGGCGCTTCCTGCCGCCTTCGAACCATTGGCCGGAATCGTTGCTATTGCCGAGAAGAAGGACGCGCACGGCGAGACTGTACACCGCTTGCCGCGATTCACGAGCGTCTCGAGGTGACACCGGCCGTGTCGTCAGGCGGCGGCGGTGAGCCCCGGCAGTGTGACCGCGGTCGGCCCTTCGAGGATGCCGAACTCGCGCATCGACACGTTCGTGAAGTGCGGGTTGGACTTGATGCCGGCCACGATGTCGCTGGCGAGGTAGGCTTCGACTGCTTCGTGGCTTTCGAAGATGTAGGCGCCGCCGTACGTGTTCGTGGCTTCATCGGCGAGCCAGTACTTCCGCTCCAGACCGGCGACGCCGCGGAACGCCGGCGCGAGCTCGTCCGCGATCTGGCGGAGTTCCGCGTCGGTCATGTTCACGAGTTCGAAGTTGACGATGAGGACTCTCATGTTCCGTGCTCCAACAAAGGCTGACCCGAGCGTAGCAAGCCCCCCGAGCAGCCCGCGCGACGCCCATCCCCTGGCGTGATTCCGCGAGTAAAGGCAGCAATACGCGATAACTCCCCTATGAGTGCACGCACCGCCACTGTTTCGCGCCGGACGGCCGAGACCAGCATCGACATTTCGCTGAACCTCGACGGCTCCGGGAAGTTCGTCACCGAGACCGGTGTCGGCTTCCTGGATCACATGCTCAGCCATATCGCGAAGCACGGCGTTTTCGACCTCGAAGTCCGCTGCCAGGGCGACCTCTGGATCGACCAGCACCACACCGTGGAAGACATCGGGATCGCCCTCGGCGAGGCGCTCGTCCAGGCACTCGGGAACAAGGCCGGGCTGGTCCGCGCGGGCTCAGCCTACATGCCGCTCGATGAGACGCTGGCGATGTGCGCGATCGACCTCAGCGGCAGACCCTACGCGAAGCTCGATCTCAAATTGCTGGGCCGCGAAATCGGCGGCATGCCCCCGGACCTGTTCAGCCACTTCCTGGAGTCGTTCGCGTTCGCGGCGAAGCTGAACCTGCACATCCGCGTGCTCGAGGGCGTGAACGACCATCACAAGATCGAGGCCGCCTTCAAAGCGATGGCCCGGGCCTTGGACGCGGCAGTGCGCGTCGATCCGCGCCGCGGCGGGGACATCCCGAGCACCAAGGGCACGATCTAGGCTTCGAGGTCCCGAATGGATGCGGAATGCCGTGCCCCGGCTGCGCCTATCCGCGACGCGCTTCTTGAGTTCGGCGATGCCGTTCGTGCAAGTGATGGGCTGTCAGATGGAATGCCGGCGGCGGGCGAGTGCGAACACTGCGCCCGCGACGCCCACTGCGACGATCGCCAACCCCACGAGCACGAAGCCGCGCTGATTCGAATCACCTTCGGATGGGGGTGGCTCCGAACTCACGGCCGGATAAACCCCCGCGGTTTCGGCGGCTGGTCCCTCGACTGCTCTTCCACTTCCGGCGACGGCTTCCAATACTTCGACGGCGGCGTGGTCGTACGGACGGGTCGCGGAGCAGAGATTCACCTCGACGTAGCCGTCCCTCGCCTTGCCGTAGACGAGGTATCGCATGCCTTCCTCGAACTCGTAGCCACAGGACGCCCCGTGGGCCGCGGTGCGGACGATTGTGAGGTGCTCGGCATCGCCGAGCCAGATGTGGTCCACCGCGAACGTCACCGGGAGGAGCGTTCCACTCGACCCGGCGCGGTCCCACGGGGCGACCTCGACGGCGGTGCCTGAGAAGACCGTGTCACTGAAACTGAGGTCGGCCGGGTTCGGCGCCGGAGCGCAGCTACACGCGAGGGCTGGCTTCGGCGCAAGCACCGCCGGCGATAACGCCGAAGCCAGGATGGCGACGACGATGAGAGTCCTTGCTGTGCGCGCAAGGCGACTTTCCATACCCGTTACAACGAAATCGGAAGGCCCTTAGTTCCCTGCGAGTGCGAGTTCCTCGACACGCGGACGCGTGACGATCCCGCTCTCCAGGTCGCGGCAGACACCCGCGCGGCAGCGCTTCTCGATGATGTGCTCCCGCCATTCGTCGGCGAACGCTTTCACCGCGGTCTTGATCGTGGTCATCGCAAACTGGCCGTGGAAGCAGTTGGACCAGATCATGGTCCCGACCAGCTTCTGCAGCGTCTCGAAATCCACCTCGCGTCCGCCGCCTGCCTGGATGCGGCGCATGATCTCCACCGCGCGCTGCGTGCCGCCGTGGCAGGTCGTGCAGCGGCCGCAACTTTCGTCCTCGCAGAATCCGAGGAAGAAGGCGCACATGTCGATCGTGCAGGTGTATTGGTCGAAGAAGACGATGCCGCCGCCGCCGAGGAACAGCCCCAGTTCGCGGTAGGGGTCGAGGGTCAGGGTCAGGTTCGGGTTCGCGGCGCAAACGCCGGAAAGCGGCCCGCCGGGCTGGAAGCCCTTGAACGTCCGGCCTTCGCGCATGCCGCCGCACCACTGGTCGATAACATGGCCGATGCTGGCGCCGAAGGGCACTTCGATGCAGCCGGCCCAGTTGATCGACCCCGAGAAGGTGAACATCTTGGTGCCCTTCTCCTTGGCATCGGAGACGGAGCTCCACCAGTGTGCGCCGTTCCGCATGATCATCGGCGCGTTCGCGTAGGACTCGACGTTGTTCACGTTCGTCGGCTTGTTCCAGAGACCTGCCTGGGCCGGGAACGGCGGCTTGATCCGGGGCATCCCCCGGTAGCTGTCGATCGAGTTCATGAGGCCCGTCTCGTCGCCGCACACATACGCGCCGGCGCCGAGGAACACCACAAGGTCGAAGTCTTTTCCGCTGCCGAGGATGTTCTTGCCAAGAAGTCCCTTCGCGCGGGCCTGCTCCACCGCCTTCTGCATCCGGGCGAAGGCCAGCGGATACTCGTAGCGGATGTAGATGTAGCCCTCGTCCGCGTGGCAGGCGAGCGACGCGATCAACATGCCTTCGATTACCAGGTGGGGGTCGCCTTCGAGCACCACCCGGTTCACCCACGCCCCGGGGTCGCCTTCGTCGGCGTTGCAGACGAGGTAGCGGGGCGAGGCCGTCGCCGTGCGCAGGAAGTCCCACTTGCGGCCGGTCGGGAAGCCCGCGCCGGCGCGGCCGCCGAGGCCGCTGTCGAGCATCTCCTTCACGATCGCCTCGGCATCCATTTCGAGGGCCTTGCCGAAGCCCGCGTAGCCGTCGTTCGCGAGGTAGTGGTCGATGTTCTCGGGATCGATCCGCCCGATGTTCGCCATCACGCGGCGGACCTGGCCCTTCATGAACGGGTGGTCGCTGAGCAGCGGGATCTCGGCCGTGGGGTTGCCTTCGACGACACCCAGGGCGAGCTCGGGCATGTCTTTGCCGGAGGCGATGACGTCGATGAACTCGTCGACGCGGTCCGGGGTGACGTTCCCGTAGAGGATGGTGTGGGTGCCCGCCGCCGAACGGACGGTGACGCATGGCTCCATCCAGCAGAAGCCCCAGGAGCCAGTGATGCCCACATCGGCCACGAGCTTCTTCGATTCGACGGCGGCGTTCAGCCTGGCGATCGTTTCATCGGCGCCACGGGCGAGCGACGACGTGTCGCGCGTGACGGTGATCCGGATCCGGCCGGACGCCTGTTCGGCCGCCCAACTGGATTTCGCGGCAGAGATGATGGATTCGAGCCTGGTGTTCATTCGGCGTCACCCTTGAGTCCGCGGGCGAGCTCGCGGGCGGATTCCGGTGTCAGGTTCCCTTTGACCTTGCCATTGACCCACACCTGGGGGGCTTCATGGCAGGTTCCCACACATTGGCCCACATGGAGGCCGACCTTGTGGTCTTCGGTCTGTTCGTGGAGGCCGATGCCGAGTTCTTCCTGGAGTGCCTCGCGGACGCGGTCGCCGCCCAGGACGCGGCAGGCAGGGCCGCAGCACCACGCCACTTCGGTCTCTGCCGGCGGGTGCAGGCGGTAGTCGGAATAGAAGGTCGCGGCGCCGTAGATAAGCGCCGGCGTGCTATTCAGTTGCCGTGCGATCACCTCGAAGGCTGACCTGGGGATGTAGCCGTACGTGTTCTGCACCTTGTGCAACGCGGGCATCACGTGCCCGCGGTTGGGCTGGAATTCGGCCACCAGTTCACGCAATTCGCCGAGTTCAGGTTC
>CALMIW010000247.1 GCA_937864275.1 uncultured Dehalococcoidia bacterium | reverse complement strand
GAGTTCCGCCGCCGTCGTCGCGGCATCGGCTGCAACGGTCGGCGTCGCGGTTTCGTCGTCATCGTCGCCGCAAGATGCCGCGGCCATGCCGCCAAAGATGGCCAGCCCGGCCGCGAGGACTACCGCAATTCGGCGGCCCGGACGACGAGTTCCGCCGCCTGTTCGGGCTTCAGGTGATCGGTGCTGATGCAGAGGTCGTAGGAGCAAGGAGTGAGCCATCCTGTGTCGTAGAAACGGCGGTAATAGTCGAGACCTTCTGGGGCCGTTTTTTCGATGAACTTGAGCCCATCTTTTTCTTCTACGCCCAAGCCTTGCTCGATTCCTCCCGCCCGGTGCGCGTTCGAACCGGTGACCAGCACCCGTACCGTATCGAATCGGCTCCGAAGGATCACCTGCGAGGCATGCCCCACGATGACGCAGTCGCCTTTGTCCGCGGTCGCCTTGATCACCTGTTCCACGAAGCGCCGGTAGTCGCTCGATGTGAACAGGGGGCTCGTCGCGATCGGCGTCGGGTCGGCCCACCCCACCGCGGGCATGCCGGGGTTGCGGGCAAGTGCTTCGAGCAGCCGCGTGAGCAGCGGCGGCGAGTGCTCGGCCTCGCTAACCGTCTCCGGAGAGACGCCTGCATCGTGTGCCGCGTCCTGGATCACCTGGTAGTCGATGTAGCGGAAGCCAAGACGGTTGGAAACCGCCTGGGCGACCTCTTCGCCGGCCGTGCCAACCTGCCGTGAGATGGAGATGACGCGGATGTTCAATCCTCAACGCTCCCGTGCGAACTCGCGGCGATTGTAGCCGTGCACGGTTACGGGTCTATGCCGGATCTCGTCCCGTCCCGGGTCCGGACGCGAAGAAGGCCCGTTTTCCGCCGGGCCTTCTTCTAAGAAGCGGGGTGCCAGAGCGCTCCGGACGCTCGTTAGGCTTCGATCGGGTTCACCACGTCTTCGAATCTGGCGAGCAGGTAGGGGTCGAAGCGAGTGCCGGCAAGGCCGCGCATCACTTCGAACGCATCCGCCTGCGGCATCGCCCGCCGGTACGGCCGGTCGCTCGTAAGCGCGTCGAAGGCTTCGCACATGCCGATCACCTGTGCTTCGGCGGGCACTTCGCTTCCTTCGAGCATCCCCGGGTAGCCCTTTCCGTCGATGCGCTCGTGGTGGCAGCCCACCCACCAGGCCGCGGCGCCGAGCCCCGGGATCTCGCTGAGGATGTCGCGCGCGTAGACCGGGTGCATCTGCACCGCCGACATCTCGTCCACGCTCAGGATGTCCGGCTTGCTCAGGTAATGGACCGGCACGCCGAGCGTCCCGATGTCCTGCAGGAGTGCGGCGACTTTCACAAGGTCGGCGCGGCGCTCCGTCATGTCGCACGCCAGCGAGACGCGCCGGGCCAGTTCCGCCACGCGCCGGCCCCGGCCGTGCTCGCGACCGTTGCGCACGTCCACAACGTCGCTGATCACCGCGAGGAAGTCGAAGAGCTCTTCGCGCGCCATGATCCCGCCGTAGTTCAGCGACATCAGGGCGGCCGCCAGGTCGTTGTCGTAGAGACCGAGCCAGAACTCGTCGCGCCCGGCGATGTCGGCCATCTTCTCGGCCAGTTCCGGGTCGATTTCATTACCGGCCATCTCCCTGACGAGCGCGGGGCCCTTCCTGCGGATGACGAGCGGCGACGATTCGGCGTCGATGAGCGACTCCACCCTGTCCGCGACGGCGACGATTCTCGCCACCAGCGGCACGCGCTCTCCGGGCTGCGCCGAAGGCGTGCCGGAGCCGTCCCAGCAATCGTGGTGGCTCGCGACCGCGCGGGCGACCGATTCGCTGAATCCCATCTTGCGGACGATCGCCGAACCTTCTTCGCAATGCTGGGCGATCGCTTCGACAACTTCGCTCCAGGCGCCTGCCGGCACCTGGTCCAGCATGTCGGTGACGCGGGCGCCGCCGGCGATCATCTTGCCGCCCCGGTTGATGTCGATCCGCGGCACGCCGGCCGATGCGGCCATGCCTGCGTCGTGCAGGAGGCAGCCGAAGAACACCTCTTCGATGCGCTGGGCCTCAAGGCCGAGTTCGCTCGCAAGGAACACGCCGATGTAGGCCACGCGCTGGGCGTGCCCTGGCCGGCGCCCCTCCGCGAGGTCGAACGCCCGGCTGAGCGCGGCGAGAATCGTGCCCCGGCTAAGGCGCGGAAGCCCCGAAAACCCCGGGTCGTCGTACAACGACGGGTCCAGGAAGTCTGCCTTCACCGTTTGGATCTGCGCCTTTGAGGCCATGAACCATCTACTCCAGCGGATAGCACCCGGTGAGAGGAATATCGGCGGCGCTCTGGCGAGCCTTCAGGGACGAGGGCGTGACTGGATGGCGAAATAGGGAAGAGTCGTAGGGCGCATTCACGAAATCCCGCGTGAACAGGGCGATCTCGGGTTTCCCCGGCCTGCACAACCGAAACAAAGGGCGTAGACTTGGGGCAAAGCGCGCGCCGGGGAATCAAGGGGTTACCTGGCGCAAATCTGCCCAGGCGACGAAACAGAACGAGATGGATCGCTCCCGGCTCAGCCGGTTCGTCAACCAGCGCCTGAACGAGCTGCCGCTCGAAGCGCCAGCCGTGGTTTCCCCATTCACTCCGGTCCGCTCCGCCGTCGCCACCATGCAAGAGGGCTCGCGGTCGTGTGTGCTGGCAGTCGATGACGGGAAACTCGCCGGTATCTTCACCGAGCGCGACGTGCTGAACAGGTGCATGGGTGACGACTTCGATTGGGACCAGCCGCTGAACACTGCGGTACTCACTCGGGAGCCCCGGACCATCGCCTCCAACCGCACCATCGCCGAAGCCATCATGCTGATGCAGCAGTTCCATTACCGGACGCTGCCCGTGATGGAGAACGGTTCGGTGGTGGGACTGGTGCGGCTCGGCGATCTGTTGCGTCATCTGGCAGAGGAATACCCCGAAGACGTACTCAACCTGCCTCCACGCCCTCACCAGGTGATGGAGAGACCAGAGGGTGGATAGCAGAGCCTCATGACCACTGAAACCAAACTCAAGCCCGAGCACATCGTCGAAGAACTCGACCGTGTGACGATCCGCTTCGCCGGCGATTCCGGCGACGGCATGCAGCTGACGGGCACCCAGTTCACCAAGACGGCCGCCGTCTTCGGCAACGACCTGGCGACCCAGCCCAACTACCCCGCCGAAATCCGCGCCCCCACCGGCTCACCCCCCGGTGTCTCCGGATTCCAGCTCTCCTTCTCCGGGAGCGACATCCACACCCCCGGCGACCGCCCGGACGTGCTCGTCGCGATGAACCCGGCCGCGCTCAAGACGAATATCGGGGACTTGCGCCCCGGCGGCCTCCTCATCGTCGATCAGAACGAGTTCGAGCCCACCAACCTCAAGAAGGCTGCCTACGAGGTAGACCCCCTCCACGACGGGTCGCTCTCGTCCTACCAGGTCGTTCCCATCGAGATCACTCGCCATAACGAACTGGCGCTCGAAGGCCTCCCGCTCAACGCGAAGGACAAGTTCCGCAGCCGGAACTTCTACGCCCTCGGCCTCATCCTCTGGCTCTACGGCCGGTCGATGGACACCACCGTCAAGTGGGCGACCGAGCAGTTCTCCCGCCGCCCGGACATCCTCGAAGCGAACCTCCGAGCCCTGAAGGCCGGTTACAACTTCGGCGAGACGACGGAGCTTTTCCGCGTCCAGTACCGCGTGCCCCCGGCTGTCGTGCCGGCTGGCACCTACCGCCACATCAGCGGAAACGAAGCGACCGCCCTGGGCTGCGTCGCCGCCTCGGTCCTCAGCGGCCTCCCGCTCTTCTACGGGAGCTATCCCATCACCCCCGCCTCGGACATCCTCCACGAGCTGTCGAAGATGAAGGCGTTCGGTGTGAAGACGTTCCAGGCCGAGGACGAGATCGCCGCAATCGGCGCCGCGATCGGCGCGGCCTACGGGGGGCACCTGGCCCTCACAGGTACCAGCGGCCCCGGCCTCGCCCTCAAGAGCGAAGCCCTCAACCTCGCCGTCCGAGCACGGGCCTGCCGGCGAAGACCGAACAGTCCGACCTGCTCCAGGCGATGTTCGGCCGCAACGGCGACAGCTACGTCGCGATCCTGGCGCCCGCCACGCCTTCCGATTGCTTCCTCATGGCCATCGAGGCGTTCCGCATCGCCCTCAAGTACATGGTCCCGGTCATCTTCCTCAGCGACGGTTACGTCGGGAACGGCTCCGAACCGTGGCGAATCCCGGATGTCTCCTCCCTTCCGAAGATCGAGTGGAGCTACGCGAAGGAAGGCCAGGCGTTCAGCCCCTACCTGCGCGACCCGAAGACCCTCGCCCGCCCGTGGGCGGTCCCTGGCCAGAAGGGCCTCGAGCACCGCATCGGTGGCCTCGAGAAGTCCGGCCAGACCGGCGACATCAGCTACGACCCGCGCAACCACCACGAAATGACCCTCGCCCGCAAGGGACGCGTCGACGGCATCGTCGCCGACATCCCGGACCTCGAGGTGCAGGGCCCGGCCTCTGGCGATGTGCTCGTGCTCGGCTGGGGAGGCACCTACGGCGCCATCACCAGCGCCGCCGAGAACGCCCGCAAGAAGGGCCTCAGCGTGGCCAGCGCCCACCTCCGCTACCTGAACCCCTTCCCCGGCAACCTGGAGAAGGTGCTCAGGAGCTACAAGCACGTCCTCATTCCCGAACTGAACACCGGCCAGCTCTCGCTCCTCGTCCGCGGGAAGTTCGTGATCGACGCTGTGCCCTTCAACAAGATCTCCGGGCAGCCGTTCAAGATCGCCGAAATCGAAGGCAAAATCGATGAGGTCCTCGGACGCAGCGGGCCATACGTGATTGAGTTCAGCCAGAGCTCCGGGCTGACAGGAGGCTAATCCGTGACTGCACCTACTAGCGACGGTCTCATCGCCGGCGACCTGCCCGTCCTGACTCGCAAAGACTTCGTCTCGAACCAGGAAGTGCGCTGGTGCCCCGGCTGCGGCGACTACTCCATCCTCGCCCAGATGCAGAAGATGCTCCCCGAGCTCCGCATCCCGAGGGAGAACATCGTTTTCATCAGCGGCATCGGCTGCTCCAGCCGCTTCCCCTATTACGTGGAGACCTACGGATTCCACAGCATCCACGGCCGGGCGCTCACCATCGCCAGCGGCCTCAAGACCGCCCGCCCCGAGCTCTCCGTGTTCGTCATCACCGGCGATGGCGACGGGCTCTCCATCGGCGGCAACCACCTGCTCCACGCCATGCGACGCAACGTCGACCTTAACGTGGTGCTGTTCAACAACCGCATCTACGGGCTTACCAAGGGCCAGTTCTCGCCGACCTCCGAATTCGGCAAGGTCACCAAGTCCTCGCCGTACGGCACCACCGAGCGCCCGCTGAATCCGATTCGCGTTGCCCTCGCTGCCGGCGCCACCTTCGTCGCCCGCTCGATTGACCGCGACACGAAGCACCTGGAAGAGACGCTCTACAGGGCGGCTCAGCACAAGGGCATCTCGTTCGTCGAGGTCTATCAGAACTGCAACATCTTCAACGATGGCGCCTTCTCCGCCTTCTACGACAAGGACGTCCGCCAGGACAAGATGGTGTACCTGGAGCACGGCAAGCCCCTGCGCTTCGGCAAGGAGAACCAGCACGGCATCCGCCTCAACGGCTTCCAGCCGGAAGTTGTCGAGGACGCAGCCAGCGACGACGGGCTCCTCGTCCACGATGCGAAGCAGCAGAACATCTCGCTCGCCAACATCCTCGTGGGCATGGACTATCCGGAGTTCCCGGTGCCGATCGGCGTCTTCCGCGATATCGATGGCCCCGTCTACGACCAGTTGGTCCAGGAGCAGGTCGACACCGCTCGCGCGAAGGGTCCCGGCGACCTCGGTGCTGCCCTCCACTCGGGAGAAACCTGGATCGTCGACTGACACGCCGTCAGCCAAACCCTCTCGCAGTCTGATAACCTTCTGGGCCCCGCGGTTGCGGGGCCCGGTTCGTTCAGGAGGCCGCCATGAGCAACGACCTGCGCAATATCGTTGTCTGCCCCAGCTGTGGGACCGAGAACATCGAGGGCAACGACGCCTGCGAGCGCTGCACCATGAACCTCAGCAGCATCGACGTCCCCGAATCGGTCCAGGTCGTCTCGGAAAGCGACCTGAATATCTCGATCTCCGCGGTCCGGATGACCCGGCCCCGCACCGTCGCGCCCACGGACACCGTGCGTGACGCCGTGTTGGCGATGAAGGACGACCCGACCGGCGCCGTCGTGGTGGTCGATGCAGGCAAGGTCGCCGGCATCTTCACGGACCGCGATGTGCTCAAGAAGGCGGCCGCTCGCCCTGGCGTCCTCGATGAGCCAGTCGGCGCGTACATGACCCCGGACCCGGTGGTCCTTCGCGAGGACGACACGATGGCTTTCGCCCTCAACAAGATGGGCGACGGCGGCTTCCGTCACATCCCGGTCGTCCGCGATGGCGAACTCGTCGGGATGATCACCGTCCGCGACATCATGAGCTGGGTACTGGGCCGCTACTTCGACTAGCTCTGCCGTCGCGCGCCCCCTCGGGCTCGCATTCGCGACGAAGACGTATGGATATCCACGTCTAGCCTATGGCTCCTCGAACCCGTATGGTTCAGACATAGCGAGCACGTATCGCTAGTGGGTGAGCTATCCATGGAACTGGCCCAACTGGACGCCTTCATAGCGGCCGCCGATTGTGGCAGCTTCAGCCGTGCTGCCGAGCTGCTGAGTGTCGCTCAGCCTTCGCTGAGCAACCGGATCCAGTCGCTCGAACGCGAAGTCGGACAATCCCTCTTCGAGCGGATGGGGCGCGGTGTGAAGCTCACCGATGCGGGTCGCTCCTTTCTGCCCTACGCCCAGCGCGTCCTCCGCACGCTGAACGACGGCCTGATGGTCCTCGAAGGCACCCGCGACGGCACCGCCGGGCGGCTGATGATCGGCACGGCCCCGGCGGTGGGCACCTACGTCCTTCCTCGCCTCCTGAAGGTCTTCTGCGACAACCACCAGGGCGTCGACGTGCTCGTCCGCACAGGGCATAGCGACGAAGTCCTGCAGATGGTGCTCGACGACGACGTGCAAGTCGGTTTCGGACGGCCAATCAACCACCCCGACGTCCGCACGGTCACCCTCTACCACGATGAACTCGTGCTCGTCGTTTCGTCCCAGCACCGCTACGCCAAGCGCGGTTCGGTGAAGGTCGAGCAGCTGGCCGACGACTCCCTCATCCTCTTTGACCGCGATTCCGGCTACTACGGCATGATCCTT
>CALMIW010000246.1 GCA_937864275.1 uncultured Dehalococcoidia bacterium | reverse complement strand
CGGCCGGGGGGGCGCCCCCACCCCCCCCCGTGGGCGCGCCCCCCGGCCGGGGGCGCCCGCCGCGGCCGCCCCCCCCGCCCGCCGCAACCCCGGCCCACCCCGCCCCCACGCCGGTCCCGCCTGCACAGTCCGCCTCCACCCCCACCGCGGCACCTCCGAAACCGGAAGCGTCCGCGACGCGCGCGCCGCGCAAATCGCGAGGCTCGTGATGAGCTGGCGAATCTCGGGAATCGTCGCCCTGGGAGTCGTCCTCGGCATCGTCCTCGGGCGGCTCGCCCAGGACCCGGACACCGGCACCGCCTCCTGGGACGGCCTGCGCGCCGCCGGTTTCGCCTCCTACCTCTGCCTCTGGTTCGGGCTCTGTAGCGGCATCGCCGTCCATATGCGCTATCGCCCCGGCCCGATGGCCCTCACCTGGCTGCTCGAAGCCCACCGCATGAGTTCTGCTCTCAGCCTCTCCTTCGTCGCCGGGCACGTCGCGGGGCTGCTCGTCGACCCGACGGTTGCCTTCACGGCCGTCGATATCGGGATCGGGTTCACCAGCGGCTACCGGCCCCTTCAGGTCGCGTTCGGCGCAGGGGCCATGTGGATGATGGTCGCCGTCCTTGGTTCGACCGCCGCCGCTGCGAGGCTTCCCTACGCCACCTGGCGCAATCTCCACTTCCTCAGCTTTCCCGCCTACGGCCTGGCGCTGCTCCACGGCCTCACCGCCGGCACCGATGCCTCGTCCACGATCGCGCTCGCCGTCTACGCTTCCACGGCGAGCCTCGTCGCTGGCCTGCTCGTCGCGCGCCTCCTGGGGCGCGGCTGGGTGGATGCCGCTAGCGAGTCCGGTTCAGCCAGACCAACTCCCTGAGGTCGTCGGCCTTGCCCAGCGCCTTATCCGAAACGTCCCGCGGCAGATGCCCGGCGATCGAATAGAACGTCTCCGCCGCCGCCGCCAGCGCGCTCAACAGCACTTCGCGGTCGCTCGCACGCAGTTCACGCTCCGCGAGCGCCTCGTCGGCCGTGTACTTCTTCGCCTGCGGCGCCCGTGGGGCGGCGACAACCGGCGCCGGGGCAGCCCAGTTCGGCCTCGCCACGGCCTGCGGGGCGTGCGAGGCTCGCAGGACAACAAGCCCGGCGCTCAACACCGCCATCCCGCTGATGAAGAGCACCGGGTCGAACGCACTATCGCGCGCGGAAAGACCGGCGAGCGGCGCGAACGAAAGGGCATGCTGAGAGACGAACGGAAGACGCGTGGAGACGCGGTCGGCGAACCAGAACATGAATTCCTGCCAATGGTCCCCACCACTTAGCGACTGCACAGTACATAAATTCCACCTCAAACGCCAGATCGCCATGGCCTCGTCGCGGTTTGCGGGGTGGGCGGCGGACCCCGCCCCTGCCATACTCCCTACGCATTTCATGGAGGCCCACCACAGTGGAGTTCGTCTTTAGCCCCGAACAAGAAGCGTTCCGCGAGCGCGTCCGCGCATTCATCAAGGAAAACTGGACGCCGCCACCCGCGACAGCCCGTCCGGGCGACCCCGTAACCAACGAGGCCGAGCGCGCCTACGAGAAGCGGCTCGCCCAGAACGGCTGGCTTACCATGGCCTGGCCGAAGGAATACGGCGGGCTCGCCGCCAGCCACATGGAACAACTCATCTTCCGCGAGGAGAGCGGCTACGCCGGCGCTCCAGGCGGCGGCGGCCAGGGCATCAGCATGGTCGGGCCCTGCCTCATGGTGCACGGCAGCGACGCCCAGAAGAAGGAACACCTCCCCAAGATCGCCAGCGGCGAAGTCCACTGGGGCCAAGGCTTCAGCGAACCGGGCTCCGGCTCGGACCTCGCTTCGCTCCAGACGCGCGCCGTCCGCGATGGCGACGACTTCGTCATCAACGGCCAGAAAATCTGGACTTCCGGGGCGCATCATGCC